>DAHVLW010000113.1:0-12663 GCA_027320205.1 Acidimicrobiaceae bacterium | reverse complement strand
GTCCACCCTGTAGAAGCGTTCGAAGATCCGTTCGAGATCCCGTGCGGGGATCCCGGCACCCCTGTCGCGCACCGATATCTCGACGGAGGATTCGGCGACAGTTGCGAACATGTCGACCGACGAGTCGTCGTAGGAGAACTTCACGGCGTTCTCGAGAAGGTTGTAGACGGCGGAGGTCAGCTGGCGCCGGTCCCCGAGCACGGCGACGGGCGGCGAGGGCTCGTCGAGCTCGACCTTGACGTTGCGCTGCTCGGCTGCGGCGCGCACCCGCTCGGCCGCCTCCGCCATGACGAGGTTGACGAGGACGGGCTCTCGCGGCGGGGACTCCTCGCTCTCGATCCGGGTCAGGTCGAGGAGGTCGTCGATGATCCGCGAGATGCGGAACGCCTCGGCGTGGATGCGCTCGGCGAGGCGGCGGGAGACCTCCGGCTCGGTCTCGGACAGGAGCGTCTCGGCGAGCAGGCCGAGGGCGCCCATCGGGGTCTTCAGCTCGTGGCTGACGTTGGCGACGAAGTCGCGCCGCACCTCCTCGAGCCGCCGCCGCTCGGATATGTCGTCGATCACCGCAAGGACCCCGAGGGCGCGCTGGCCGTTGTCGAGGCTCGTCGTGCGGACCGCGAGCGTCCGGCGTGGCGGACCGTAGAGCTCCAGCGTGCGCTCCTCGGCCGAGCCGGGGGCGGTCGCGCCGAGGAGCTCGTCGACCGCCTGGACGGCGAGCGCGTCGCCGTGACGCCCGCCCATCAGCAGCATCGCCCGGGCGTTGCGGAAGACGGGCCTGCCGTGCTCGTCGCAGACGATGACCGCCTGGGACAGCGTGTCGAAGGCCCTCCTGAGCCGCATCGCGTCGTCGCTCGAGGCGGCGACCGTCTCCGAGGCGCGCTCGGTCGCCCGCTCGACGATGCCGATCAGCTCGTCGACGCGCCGCGGCTCGGGCGAGGCGGTCTCGGCTCCCAGCCGGTTGGCGACCGAGCTCAGGCGCTCCCGCACCGAACGGAGGGGGCGGCGGGCGCCGACGCCATAGGCGGCGCCGGCGAGGACAAGAGCGCCGGCGGCGATGGCGCCGATCCCGTAGGCGGGGAGCTGCACCGCCTCTAGCACCGGCGGAGGCAGAGGGCGTGCAGGTGCACGCGCACAGCATTGCAGCTCCGCGAGGCCGCCGGCTGCGGGGCCGCGCGCTCCGACCCCGCCTCCCGCGACGGTAGCCGTCGCGGGAGTGGCGGGGACGACGCTGGCTTCGCCCAGTCGTTCCCGCCCCGCGTCGAGCCGCGGGTGACACGAGGAGGTGCCCGGTGCCCCTTGCCGCACTGCCGTCCCTGGTCCGAGTCCTCGGAGTCCTCGCCGCGTCGACGGCCACGCCGGTCCTGTCTCCCGTCAGCACCGCCCTGCCGGGCCACCAGGTCATCCAGACGCTCACGAACGGGATCGGCTGGTGGGGGCTCGTCCTCTGTCTCGTCGGCCTCGTCGTCGGCGCGGCGACCTGGGCGATCGGCTCTCACACGAACAACTACCAGCACACGACGAACGGGCGGCGCGCCGTGCTCGTCTCCGGCGCCGCCGCCCTTGTCATCGGGGCGGCGCCTGCGCTGCTCCACTTCCTGTTCAACGAGGGCACGAGCGTCCATCCATAGGCCGAGCCGAGCTGCCCGCCTCGCGCCCTCCTCGTCCTGACGATGCCTCCCTCCCCGGTCGCCGCCCTCCTCTTCGGCCTCGGCTCGTCCGTCGTCCGCTCCGTCGTCGACCTTGTCCTCGGGATCGTCGTCCGCTGGGTCGCCGCCGGGGCGGGCGCGGTCCTCGACGCCGTCGGCGCCGTGCTCACGGGCACGACCGCGCCCCACCTCGGCCACGCGATCGCGCCCGAGCTCGAGGTCGTCCTCGCCGTCGGCGCCGCGCTCTCCCTGCCGCTCCTCGTGCTTGCGGCGATCCAAGCGATCGTCCGCCAGGACGTCGGCGCCCTGCTGAGAGCGGCCCTCGTCCGCCTGCCGGTCGCCGTGCTCCTCGCGGCGATCGCCGTCCAGCTCGTCTCCCTCTCCCTGCGCGCCGCCGACGAGATCAGCAATGCCCTTCTGTCCACGGCGGGGAGCCCGGTCGACCGCATCGTGGGGACGGTCGTCGTCGGCTTGGGTCTCGTGGCGGGAGGCGGCGGCGCGGGGGCAGGGCTCGGCGGCTTCGGCGCGCTCTTCCTCGCCGCCGTCGTCGTGGCGATCGCCTTGATGCTCTGGTTCGAGCTGGCGCTCCGCTCTGCAGCCGTCGCGGCGGCGACGCTCTTCCTCCCGCTGGCGCTCGCCGGGCTCGTCTGGCCGGCGACGGCGCACTGGGCACGGCGGCTCGGCGAGACGATCGCTGCGCTGGTGCTCTCGAAGGTCGTGATCTGCGGCGTCCTCGCGCTCGCTGCGCTCACGGTGGCCTCCGGCGACGGGCTGTCGTCGCTCGTCGAAGGCGTCGCGCTGCTGCTGCTCGCGGTGCTCGCGCCCTTCAGTCTCCTCAAGCTCGTCCCAATGGTCGAGGCGGGCGCGATGCTGCACTTCGAAGGCCTCGCGGTGCGCGCCTACCGCACGGCGCGCGAGCTCCCGTCGCTGCGCGATGCGCCCGTCGCCCACCGCAACCGGAGCGTGGTGGCGTCCGCGGTCGGCCTCGGAGGCGCCGGCGACGCCGGCGAGCCGGGTGGCGAGCCCGGCCTCGACGCCGGCGGACCGGCTGGGCCACGCCCGGGAGCCGGACCCGGAGGCGGGGGGCGCCGCTCGTCCGGCGGACGCCCGGGCGGCACGTCGGGCGGGCCGGCCGTCGTCGATGAGCCGGGCGGTCCCCGCGTCGTCCCGTTCGGGAGCCCGGAGGTCCAGCGCCACGTCCCCGAGATGCGCCGGCGGCTCGAGTCGAACGAGCCGGCGCAGTCGCAGCCGTGAGCGAGCCGCCCCGCTACCGCTTCGGCCCCAGGGATCGACGCGGCTTGCTCGCCGGGGCGCGCGCCGGCCAGATCGCAGTCGTCTGGGGCGCCTTGCTCGCCGCCCTCGGGTTGTTGCGCACGCTCGGCGGGATGCCCGGGCTCGCGTCGGCGATCGGTCTCACGCTGCTCGCGCTCGCCGTCGTCGCCTGGCCGGTGCACGGGCGGAGCGTCGAGGAGTGGGCACCGCTCGCCGCGCGCTATGCCGCCGCGCTCGCAACGGGTCGCCGGCGAGCGGTGATCGATCGCCGCCCGCGCGGCAGGCCACCGCGGCCTCCGGGGCCGCTCGCGCCGCTCGCCGTCGTGTCGGTCGAAGGGGCGGGGGTCCGCGGGGCCTTCGGCGCCGTCCACGACCGGCGCTTCGGCACGTGGACCGCGGTGCTCTCGCTCGCGTCGACCTCGTTCGCGCTGCTCGGAGAGGAGGAGCGCGAGCGCCGCGTCGCAGCATGGTCCGGCGTGCTCGCCGCTGCAGCACGGGCGGGTGGCGCGCTGCACCGGCTCCAGTGGCTCGAGCGCACGGTGCCCGACCGGGGCGAGGCGCTCGCTCGCCATCTCGAGGAGCTGGGCTCCGCCACAGGAGCTCCGAGGCGCTCCTACGAGGAGCTGCTCGCCGTCGAGGGCTCGGCGTTCTTGCGACACGAGCTCTACCTCGCCTGCACGGTGCGCGCTCCCACCTCCGCCGGCGGGCCGCCCGGTCTTGCCGAGGAGGTGGCGCGGCTCGACCGGTGCTGCCGGGACGCGGCGGTGCCCGTGGAGGGCGTGCTCTCGCGGACCGGCCTCCAGACCCTCGTGCGCCGCAGCTTCGACGCGCTCCCTGGCGCGGCGCCGGCCTCGTGGGCCTGGCCCGTCGCCGTCGAGGTCTCCTGGTCCTCGGTGCGGACGGACGGCACCTGGCACGCCACGTACTGGATCGCCGAGTGGCCGCGTGCCGATGTGGCGAGCGACTTCCTGCTGCCGCTGCTCGTCGGCTGCGACGAGCGGCGCGCGGTGTCGGTCGTCATGACGGCCGTCCCGCCCCTGCGCGCGGTCCGCAAGGCCGAGCACGCCCGCACCTCCGCGGCGGCGGATGCCGAGCTCCGCCGCCGGCACGGCTTCGCCATCTCTGCACGGCGCAGCCGGGAGCACGAGGCGGTGCTGCAGCGCGAGGCGGAGCTCGCCGAGGGTCACGCGTTCTTCAGGTTCTCGGGCTACGTGACGGTGACCGTCGCCGATCCGGACCAGCTCGAGCCGGCGTGCGCCCGTGTCGAGCAGGCGGCCGCCATGTCACGTCTCGAGCTGCGTCGCCTGTACGGGGCGCAGGGCGACTCCGTGCTGCTCACGCTGCCGATCGGGCGGGGGTGCGCGTGAGGATCCCGCCGCACGAGGCGACGACCGCCCAGCTCGGCGCCGCCTACCCGCTGGCCGCGAGCCGCCAGCTCCCCGCCGGAGGCGTGCTCGTCGGCCGCGACCTCCACGGCGGCGTCTTCGTCCACGACCCCTTCGAGCTCTACGCGAGCGGCGCCCTCACGAACCCGAACATGCTCGTGCTCGGTCAGATCGGACGCGGCAAGAGCGCACTCGTGAAGACGTACCTCTACCGCCAGGCGGCGTTCGGCCGGCGCATCGTCGTGCTCGACCCGAAGGGAGAGTACGCGCCGCTCGCCGAGGCGCTCGGGGTCGTGCCGCTGGCGCTCCGACCCGGCGGGAGCCTGCGGCTGAACCCGCTGGACCCCGCGTCCGCCCGCGAGCCGGCGCGCGGGCCGTGGAGAGAGCCGCCCGACCGAGAGCCGCGGTCGGCGCGGTGCGACGCCGGGCCCGCCCGTCCGGCGACGGGGGACGAGGCCGGTCGACGGCGCCTCGAGCTGCTCGCCGCCATCGGCGCCGCCGCCCTCGGGCGCCCGCTCGCGCCCGCCGAGCACGCGGGCGTCGAGCTGGCGCTCGACGAGGTCGCCCGGCGGCGCCCGCCGACCATCCCCGCCGTCGTCGAGGCGCTGCTCTCGCCGTCGCCCGAGGCGGCGGCGAGCGTCGCCACCGGCGCCGAGGCGCTCTCGTCGGCGACGCGCGACCTCGCCCTCGAGCTGCGGCGCCTCGTGCGCGGCGAGCTGCGGGGGATGTTCGACGGTCCGACGAGCCCGGAGGTCGACCTCGGCGGCGACGTGGTCGTGCTCGACCTCTCGGCCCTCTACCACTCGCCGGCGCTCGGCGTCATCGTCACCTGCGCCGCCGGCGCTCTCCAGTCGCTCGTCGAGAGCGGGCGCTCCGGCCGGACGCTCCTCGTCGTCGACGAGGCGTGGGCGGTGCTGTCCAATCTCGCCGTCGCGCGATGGTTCCAGGCGTCGTGGAAGCTCGCGAGGGCCCGCGGCGTCGCCAACGTCGCCGTCGTCCACAGGGTCTCGGACCTCGCCGCCGTAGGGTCCGCGGGAAGCGAGCCCGCTCGGATCGCCGAGGGTCTTGCTGCTGACTCCGAGACGATCGTCTGCTACGCGCAGCCGCCGGCGGAGCTGCCGGGCGCCGCCGCCGTCCTCGGCCTGTCGCCGAGCGAGACTCGCCTCGTCGGGGCCCTGCGCCGCGGGGTCGCGCTGTGGCGCGTCGCCGGGCGTTCCTTCCTCGTCGAGCACCGTCTCTCGCCGGCGGAGCGCGCGCTCGTGGACACCGACGCCCCGCTCCTCGGTCGATGAGCCCGGCGCCCCGCGGGCTCGTGCCGGGGAGGGCAGGCCCGGGTCCCGCCGGAGGCGACCGCGCCCTTTGCGCCGCGGTCTTCGGCGCGGCGGCGCTCGGCACCTCCTTCTGGCTTGCCGGCGGCCTCTCGGCGCTCCTCAGCGGCCGGCGCTGGCCACCGGTCCCGGTGCGCGCCGCGCCTTCGCTTCTCCTCGGCGTGCTCGGCCACCCGCGGTCACCCCGCCTGGCGTGGCCGCGCTCGGCACGCGCCGACGTCCCGGGGGCGGTCGTCTTCTACGCGACGCTCGTCCTTCTCTGGTTGCTCCTCGCGTCGGCCGCCGCCGCCGCCCGGCACCTCGCCGGCGCCTCCCACCGGCGAGCGGATGGCGGAAGGCGGCCGCGCCCGGGCGCCGCAGCGGCGGCCCAGGGGAGCGGGTGGGCCCGCCGGAGGGACCTCGCGGCGCTCCGGGTCAGCCGCGCCGGCGGCCGCCTCGTCGTCGGTCGCGCCGGCGGCCACCTGGTCGCCGTCGAGCGCGGCCAGTCGCTCCTCGTCGTCGGGCCGACGCAGTCGGGCAAGACGAGCGGGCTTGCGATCCCGGCGTTGCTCGAGTGGGACGGACCCGTGCTCGCGACGAGCGTCAAGACCGACCTCGTGCGGGACACGCACGCGCGGCGAAGCTCCCTCGGCAGGGTCTACGTGTTCGACCCGGTCGGCGTGACGCCCCACCGCTCGGCGGGGTGGTCGCCTCTCGCGGCGTCGACGACATGGCAGGGGGCTCGCAGGGTTGCCGCCGGGCTCTGCGGGGTCGCCCGCGCCGGGGGGCTCGACGACGCCGCGTTCTGGTACGCGACCGCCGAGAAGCTGCTCGCGCCCTTGCTCTTCGCCGCGGCGAGCGCCGGCTCCTCGATGGCCGACGTCGTGCGGTGGGTGGACACGGGGGAGACCGCCGAGGTCATGGTCGCGCTCGGGCTCGCCGGGGTGCCGGAGGCGGTCCGTGCCGCCGAGGCGAGCTTCTCGCGAGAGGAGCGCCAGCGCAGCTCCGTCTACACGACGGCGGAGACCGTTCTCGCCGCCTATGCCGACCCGCTCGTCGTGAGGAGCTGCGAGCGTCACGAGCTCGACCCGGCGGCGCTGCTCGACGGCGGGCGGCACACCGCGTACCTCGTCGCGCCGTCGCACGAGCAGGAGCGCCTCCAGTCGGTGTTCGTGGCGCTGGTGCGCCAGGTCGTCGAAGAGGCGCTCACGGCGGCCTCGCGCCTCGGACGGCCGCTCGACCCCCCGCTCCTCATCGTCCTCGACGAAGCGGCGAACGTCGCGCCCCTCGCCTCGCTCGACGTCCTCGCCGCGACGGCTGCCTCCCACGGCGTGCAGCTCGTCACCGTCTGGCAGGACCTCGCGCAGGTGGAGGCCCGCTTCGGAGCGCGCGCCTCGACGGTCGTGAACAACCACCGGGCGAAGCTCTACTGCCCCGGCATCGCCGACCCCTCGACGCTCGAGCAGGCGAGCCGGCTCATCGGCGACGAGGAGCACGCCGTCATGTCCACGACGCGCGACGCCGAGGGAAGGTTGAGCACGACCGAGGCCGTCGGGACCCGGCGGCTCGCTCCGGCCGAGGCGCTGCGCTGCCTCGCTCCCGGCGAGGCGATCCTGCTCTACGGGCACCTCCCGCCGGCCCGGCTCTCCCTGCGGCCCTTCTACGCCGACAGGGTGCTGCGGCGCCTCGCCGCCAGCGGCTGAGCGTCCACCCGGGCGCAGGACGAACGGCTGCGGCGGGAGGCGGGCGCGACCCGTAAGGATTCACCTCGGCGTCACCGAGTCGTCACGTTCTGTTTCTTTGCAGTTCAGGTCGCACAGCTACGGTCGGCCCGCGTATGGGACTCACCGGCCACCCGGAGGAGCGCGTCGCGACCATGACCGAGGAGGGGCGATCCGTCGGCGCTTCCCTCGCCGGCTCGGCGGCGCTGGCCTCCCCCGGCGGAGCGCGCATCGTCATGGCTGCGAAGGACGTGCGGCTCGGCTTCGGGTCGACGACGGTGATGGAGGACATCACCGTCGACATGCCCGCCGGCTCGATCACCGCGCTCGTCGGACCGTCGGGCTCTGGCAAGACGACCTTCCTCCGTGCGCTCAACCGGATGAACGACCGGGTGCGCGGCTACTGGCGGGAGGGGCTGATCCTCCTCGAGGGCCAGGACATCCACGGCCGCGACGTCGACCCGCTCGTGCTGCGCCGCCGGGTCGGCATGGTCTTCCAGCGGCCGAACCCGTTCCCGATGTCGATCTCCGACAACGTCGTCGCCGGCGTGCGGGCGCACCGCATGGCAAAGCGCTCGGAGCTCAGGGACATCGCCGAGACGAAGCTCGCCGAGGTCGGCCTGTGGAGCGCCGTCGCCGACCGCATGCACGACTCCCCCTTCCGGCTCTCCGGCGGCCAGCAGCAGCTGCTCTGCCTCGCCCGCGCGCTCGCCATCGAGCCCGAGGTGCTGCTGCTCGACGAGCCGACCTCCTCCCTCGACCCCCGCTCGACAGAGGCGGTAGAGGAGCTCGTTCGCCGACTCACCCCGGCGCGCACGGTGATCATCGTCACCCACAACCTTGCCCAGGCGCGCCGGCTCTCGGACTACACGATCTTCTTCTACCAGGGCCATCTCGTCGAGGTCGGTCCGACGGCCGAGCTGTTCGAGCGGCCGATGAGAGCCGAGACGGCCCGCTACCTCGGTGGCGAGGCCGACCCGGGCGCCGCGCGCTGAGGCGTGCCGGCGCGACAGCAACGGGGGCGCCCGAGACGGACGGGTGCCCGCGCGCAACTGCCCACCCGACACCCGCGCCAGCGGGCAAGGCACAAGGAGCAATGGCTGAGATGCAACTAGCCGGACCGACACACGCGAAGGCCGCCGCACGGCGGGCCGCGCGGCGGGCCAGGGGAGCCGCCGTGACGATGGGGGCGGCGGCGCTCGCCGGGACGCTCGCGCTCACCGGCGTGACGACCTCGCTCGCCAGCGCCTCGACCGCCCGTGCGACATCGAGCGGATCAGGACTCTCCTACCCGGCGGTCGAGAAGGAGCTGACCGCCATCGAGACCCCGCCGAGCTCGAAGGTCGCACTCCTCGAGACCGGCTCGACGCTGCTCTACCCGCTGATCAGTAAGTGGGCGGCGGTGTACGCCAAGCAGCACACGAGCATCTCGGTGACGACGGCCGGCACCGGCTCGGGCACCGGTCAGTCCGAGGCGCTCGACGGGGCGGTGCAGATCGGCGCTTCTGACGCCTACCTGCCGCCGACGGACCCGAAGACGCTCCTCAACATCCCCGTCGACATCTCCGCCCAGCAGATCGACTACAACGTCAAGGGCGTCCCGCAGTCGACGCACCTCAAGCTCGACGGCACCCTCCTCAACAACATCTACGCGGGGAAGGTCACCAACTGGGACTCGAGCGCGATCAAGGCTCTCAACCCCGGCGTCAAGCTCCCGGACCAGACGATCGTCCCGCTGCACCGCTCCGACGGCAGCGGCGACACGTTCCTGTTCACCTCCTACCAGGACTTCCAGGACCCGAAGGGCTGGGTCGCGAGCCAGGGCGGTCCGAACACCTCGGTGCAGTGGCCGAGCAACCCGGCCGCCCTCGCCGAGCTGGGCAACCAGGGGATGGAGACGGGCTGCAAGGCGACGCCGGGCTGCATCGCCTACATCGGGGTGAGCTACCTCAACGAGGCGATCAAGGACAGGCTCGGCTACGCCCAGATCCTCAACGGCGACGGCAACTACGAGCTCCCGACGCACAAGGGGATCGCCGCCGAGGTCGCGTCGTACAGCAGCCTTCCGGCGAGCGCTGCGCTGTCGCTGATCGACTCGAAGGCGGCGTCCGCCAAGGACGGCTACCCGATCGTCAACTTCGAGTACGCCATCGTGAACGAGCACCAGAGGAACGCCGCGACGGCACGGGCCGTGAAGGCGTTCCTCGCCTGGGGCATGGACCCGCGCTACGGCTCGACGGGCAAGATGCTCGGCCCGATCTACTTCCAGGCGCTGTCGCCCGAGGCGATCAACGTCGCGATCGCGCTCCTCGACAAGGTCTCCTAAGGCCGGACCTGAACTAGGCAGGACCTGGTGATCGTGCAGGGAGGCAGCTTCGTGGCCGGTACCACGGGCTGGCGGTCACGAAGCCGCCTCCTCGGCGAGCGGGCGCTGGCGGCGGCGACGGCGGTGACCGCCGTCGTCCCGCTCGGCGCCCTCGTCGCTACCGTCGTGATCCTCGTCGTCGAGGCGCTCCCGGCGATCCGGTTCAACGGGTGGCACTTCCTCGTCGGGAGCGCCTGGCGGCCGGGCGACTACTACGGGGAGCCGGTGCGCACGGGAGGCGTGCTCCACCCCGCCGGCGCCAGCTATGGCGCCTTTCCTTTGGTCATCGGGACGATCGAGTCCTCGGCCATCGCCCTCGTCGTCGCCTTCCCGGTGGCGGTCGGCGCCGCCGTCCTCGTCGTCGAGAAGCTCCCGGCGCGCCTTGCCGGCGCCATCGGCTTCTGCCTCGAGGTCCTGGCCGGGATCCCGAGCGTCGTCTTCGGCCTGTGGGGCGTCCTCGAGTTCGGCCCCTGGCTGGCGCGAGACGTCTACCCGATCCTCGCCCATCTCCCGAACATCCCGCCCTTCGACATCTTTCGCGGAAACGTCGGCCACGGCCTCGGCCTCTTGAGCGGCGGGCTCGTGCTCGCCTGCATGATCGTGCCGATCATCGCCGCGACGACCCGCGACCTGCTGAGGCAGGTGCCTGGGGCGACGAAGGAGGGCGCCGTCGCCCTCGGCATGACGCACGCCGAGTCCTTCCGGGCGGTCCAGGTCCGCTGGGTGCGCACTGGGGTCCTAGGAGCGGTGATCCTCGGGCTTGGCCGCGCCCTCGGCGAGACGATCGCCATCGCCCTCGTGACCGGGAGCGTCCTGCAGAGCGCGACGAACATCTACGGCGGCATGACGACCATCGCGGCGACGATCGTCTCCCTCCTCGATTCCGCCGAAGGCGACCCGACCGGCCTCGCCGTGCGGACGCTCGCCGAGGCCGCGCTCGTCCTCGCGCTGCTGACGCTCGTCGTGAACATCGGGGCGCGGCTCATGGTGCGGCGCTCCGCCCGGGGCGCGGCCCTGCCGATCGGGGCCGGCTTCTGAGAATGTCGTCGGGCACCATCCGCGTCCCCGGGCTCGGCGGGGCAGGCGGCTCAGCCGGTCCCGCCGGCTCCGGCTCGCTCACGATCGCACGGCGGCGGCGCGTCGCCGACCGGGCCCTGTGGTCGGCCTGCGCCCTCGCCCTCGCCCTCGTGGTCGCGCCCGTCGTCTGGGTGCTCGTCGAGGTCGTCAGGGAGGCCGTCCCCGGCTGGCAATGGAGCGTGCTCTGGACGCGCTCGACCGGGGCCGGCGGCGGGCTGTCGAACGCCGTCGTCGGGACGTTTGTCATCATGCTCGGCGTCGGCGTGCTCGCAGGCGGCGTCGGCCTTGGCGCCGGGGTGTACCTGGCCGAGATCGCGCGGCCGAGCTGGCGCACCGCCGTGCTGCGCAGCGCGTCGGAGGTGCTCTCCGGAGTGCCCTCGATCGTGCTCGGCTACGTGGGCTACGAGGCGCTCGTCGTCGGGCTGCACTGGGGCTTCTCGCTGCTCGCCGGGCTGATCGTCCTCTCGGTGCTCGTCGTGCCCTACGTCGCCAAGTCGACCGAGCTCGCCCTCGACCAGGTCCCCCTCGCCTACCGGGAGGGCGGCGAGGCGCTCGGGATGGCGAAGACGCGGGTGCTCCGAACCGTCGTCCTCCGCTCCGCCGTGCCGGGGATCGCCACGGGCATCATCATCGCCCTCGCGATCTCCGTCGGAGAGACGGCGCCGCTCATCTACACGGCGTTCTGGTCGAACGGCTACCCCACCGGTGCCCTGCTCCACCAGCCTGTCGGCTACCTCACGTACGCCACCTGGTCCTTCTACGACGACCCCTCGACGGCGGTGCGCGCCCTCGCCTTCGATGCCTCGCTCCTCGTCGTCGTCGTCGTCCTCGCGCTGATCGCCATCTCGCGCCTCGTCGTCCGGCGCGCGCAGCGCTACTCGCCCGAGCGGGCGCTGGGCGCGGGCCGCCGCCGCGGCGGGCAGGCTGGCGTAGACTGAGGAGCGCGGGGGGGAGAGGAGCGCTAGTGTCCGGTTCCGTGCTCGCAGAGATCTTCGGCCCGGACGGGCTGATCGTCATCGCCGTCGTCGTCGTCGTGCTGCTCTTCGGCGGTTCACAGCTGCCTAAGCTGGCACGCGGGCTCGGGAGCGCGTCGCACGAGTTCAAGAAGGGGCTCGAGCAGGGCGAGCGCCCGGGGCAGGCGGCACAGGCGGTCGACACCCCGAAGGAGTCGAGCGGCAGCTGACGCACTCGCGCCGGCGCTCGCCGTGAGCGACACCGCGGGGCGCGTCGGGCGGCGGCACGCGTTGCCGCGGCGGCGCGTCGCCTTCAGCTATCACGTGCTCGCCGAGTACGTCGTCGCCGCCGCCCTCATCGCCGGCGGGCTGCGCACCTCGGGGGCGACCCTGCTGCTTCTCGCCTCCGCCGGGATCGCGCTCGTGCTGCTTGCAGCGTGCACACGGAGCCGCCTCGGCGCCTTCCGGGCGCTCTCGCCGCGGGCGCACCACGTCCTCGACCTGGTCCTCGCCGCCCTGCTCGCGCTCTCCCCGGTGCTGTTCCACGCGCGGCTCCACCTCCTCGGCGTCGTGCTCGCCGAGGTCGTCGCGCTCGTCCTCCTGCGCGTCGAGCGGGGCACGACCTATGCCGAGGCACCCCGCGGCGCTCTGCGGCCGGCCCGGGCGGTCGCGTCCCCCGAGCCGGCTGCGAGCGCCATGACCGCGACCACCGCCGGGCGGGCCGGAGCCCCCGCGGCCGGCGGGTCGGGGACGACGTCGGCAGAGGCGACGGCGGCGGTCGCCGCTGCTGCGGGCGCCGCGGCGGCAGCGGCGGGCTCGATCGCCGCGGCGGCCGGGAGGCAGCTCGCCCCCGCCGCCGGCCGAGCGGCGCGCGCCGGTTTCCGGGGCCTCGGGTTTGCCGCCGGGGCGGCTCGCCGGGCGGCGCGTGAGCGCAGCG
>DAHVLW010000117.1:0-2510 GCA_027320205.1 Acidimicrobiaceae bacterium | reverse complement strand
GAGCCCGAGGCCGGCGACGACCTCCAGGGACTCGGGGTCGATGTCCGGATGGACGAACCGGTTGAACAGCACGAGCCCGTCCGCCCCGGCTTCGGTCAGGCGGAGGGCGACCTCGCCGACCGAGCTGTAGTACGGCGACAGCTTCACCGCCACCGGCACCGAGACCGCCGCCTTCACCAGCGCGAGGACGTCGACGTGACGCTCCTCCACCTCCCGCCCGGAGTCCTCCGGGCTCGGCGGCGAGGAGTAGACGTTGAGCTCGATGGCCGCGGCGCCGGCGCTCTCGACCTGGTGGGCGAAGCGGGTCCAGCCCTTGGGCGTGGTCCCGTTCAGGCTGGCGACGAGCGGCACCTCGACCGCCGCCGCGGCCCGCTCGAGCACGGAGAGGTAGCGCCTGCCCGCAGCCTCCACCCCCGGCACCTCCGGGAAGTAGCTCAGGGACTCGGCAAAGCTCTCGCTCCCGGCCTCGGAGAGACGGACCTGCCGCTCGGCCTCGGCCTCCACCTCCTCTTCGAACAGCGAGTGCATCACCACTGCGCCGACCCCGGCGTCGGCAAGGCGGCGGATCCCCTCCACGGTGTAGGAGAGGGGCGAGGCGGAGGCGACGAGCGGGTTCCGAAGCGGCAGGCCCATGTAGCTCGTCGAGAGGTCGACCACGCTAGCGACCCTTCCTCGCGTCGGCCGCGTAGCTCCCGGCCGGGCGGGTCGCCATCTCCTCGTAGGTCGCCCAGCGCCTCTCGACCGCCTGTTGCGCCACGGCGGCCAGCCGCTCGGCTTCGGCGGGGTCGCTGCGCGCGAGCACCGAGTAGCGCAGCTCCTGGGCCGCATAGTCGTGGAGCGCCATGCGCGGCCGGGGCGAGTCGAGGAGGAACGGGTTGGCGCCCGCCGACCTGAGGACGGGGTCGTAGCGGACGAGAGGCCAGTACCCGCTCGCCACGGCCCGGTACTGCTGGTCGAGGCCGTTCCGCAGGATGGTCCCGTCCTTCTCGATCCCGTGCGCGATGCAGTGGCTGTAGGCGATGACGAGCGAGGGGCCGTCGTAGGCCTCCGCCTCTCTGAAGGCGCGCAGCGTCTGCTCGGGGTCCGCCCCCATGGCGACCCTCGCGACGTACACGCTCCCGTAGGCGATCGCCTGGAGGGCAAGGTCCTTCTTCTCCGACGTCTTGCCGGCGGCGGCGAACTTGGCGACCGCACCGAGCGGGGTCGCCTTGGAGGCCTGGCCCCCGGTGTTGGAGTAGACCTCGGTGTCGAGCACGAGCACGTTGACGTCCCGCCCGCTCGCCAGCACGTGGTCGAGGCCCCCGGAGCCGATGTCGTAGGCCCAGCCGTCGCCCCCGACGATCCACACGCTCCGCCGCAGCAGGTGATCGAGCACGCTCCCGAGGTCGGCGACGCCGGGACCCCCGTCGAGACGGCCCAGGCGCCGGCGGAGCTCGGTCAGGCGCTCCCGCTGGGCGGCGAGCTCGGACTCCGAGCGCTGGGGCGCCTCCAGGATCGCCCCGACGAGCTCGGGCCCGAGGTCGTCTTTCAGCCCGAGGAGGCGCTCGCGGGCGAGCGCGGCGTGGTGATCGGCCGCCAGGCGGAACCCGAGGCCGAACTCGGCGTTGTCCTCGAACAGCGAGTTGGACCACGCCGGCCCGCGCCCGTCGGCGTTCGCCGTCCAAGGCGTCGTCGGCAGGTTCCCCCCGTAGATGGACGAGCACCCGGTCGCGTTGGCGACGACCGCCCGGTCCCCGAAGAGCTGCGAGACGAGCTTCACGTACGGCGTCTCGCCACAGCCTGCGCACGCTCCGGAGAACTCGAACAGGGGCTCCAGGAACTGCGCCCCCCGCACGGTCCCGAAGTCGACCCGCTGCCGCTCGGCGAGCGGCAGGGACTCGAAGAACGCGATGTGCTCCCGCTCGCTCTCGAGTCGCGGCTCTCGCCACGAGAGGTTGACGGCCTTCTTCGAGGCGTCGCCGGGTGCGGTGACCGGGCAGGCCTCCACGCAGAGCCCGCAACCGGTGCAGTCCTCCAGGAGCACCTGCAAGGTGTAGGAGGTGCCCGGCAGGCCACGGGCGTTGAGCGGGGCGGAGCGGAAGCCCGCGGGGGCCTCCGCGAGCTTCGTGCTCTCGTAGTACTTCGAGCGGATGACGCTGTGCGGGCAGACGAAGCTGCAGTTGCCGCACTGGATGCAGAGGTACGGATCCCACTCGGCGACGAGGTCGGAGATGTTGCGCTTCTCGTACGCCGCCGTCCCGACCGGCCAGGTGCCGTCGGCGGGAAGGAGGCTGACGGGGATCTCGTCGCCCCGGCCCGCCATCATCATGGCGGTGACCCTCTGGAGGAACTCAGGTGCGCTCGCCGGCACGACCGGCGCCGGCTCGGCGTGCGAGGTGACCTTCCCGGGCACCACCGCTCGGGCCAGGCCCTCGAGCGCCCGGTCGACGGCCGAAAGGTTGGCCTCGACGACCCTCTGGCCCCGCCGCCCGTAGGTCTTGCGCACCGCCTCCTTCACCTTCTCCAACGCC
>DAHVLW010000086.1:0-6908 GCA_027320205.1 Acidimicrobiaceae bacterium | reverse complement strand
GCTCGAGCTCGGCCAGCCGAGCCACCCCTACGACCTCGACGCCCTGGGTGGGAAGGGCCTGACGGTGCGCTACGCGGCGCCCGGCGAGCGTCTCGTCACGCTCGACGGCGTCGAGCGGAAGCTCGGCCTGCACGCCGGCGCGACGGGCGAGGAGGTGGAGGTCGAGGACCTCCTCATCTGCGACGCGGGCGGCGTCCCCGTCGGCCTCGCGGGGGTGATGGGGGGTGCGGCGACCGAGATCGGCCGCGGCACCTCACGCGTGCTGCTCGAGGTCGCCGAGTTCGCGCCGCTCGTCGTCGGGCGCAGCGCGAAGCGCCAGGGGTTGAGGACCGAGGCGTCGGCGCGCTTCGAGCGGGGGATCGACCCGGAAGGGCTCGAGCGTGCGGCGGACCGCTTCTGCGAGATCGTCGCGCGGGCGGCAGCCGCCGCGGGCGTGAGCTCGCCGGCGGTGGCGCCCGGGGACCTCGACGACCACCCCGTGCGCCGACATCGACAGGTCGTCCCGCTCCGAGTGCGGAGAGTGAACGCCCTCCTCGGGACGTCGCTCTCGTCCAGCGAGATCCGGCGGCTCATCGAGCCGATCGGCTTCGCCGCGTCGCCGGGGGGCGGTCGTGGCGAACCGCCCGCCGGGGGCAGCCGCGGCGAACCGGCCGCCGGGGGCAGCCGCGAGGCGACTGGCGGCGCAGGCGGCGAAGTGCTCGACGTCACGGTGCCGAGCTACCGTCCCGACGTCGGGCGCGAGGTCGACGTCATCGAGGAGGTGGCCCGCCACCTCGGCTACGACCGGATCGAGCGGACGCGTCGCCGCTCGCCGTTCGTCGGGACGCTCGGCGAGCGCAACCTGCTCCGTCGCCGGGTCCGGCGTCTGCTTGCCGGGCTGGGTGCCCACGAGGCGTGGACGAGCTCGATCGTCGACCCGGCGCTGCACCGCCGGGCTGGTCACGGCGGCGAGCTCGTCGAGCTCGCCAACCCGATGGCGAACGAGGAGTCGGTCCTGCGGCCCCAGCTGCTCCCCGGACTGCTCGCCGCCCTGCGCCACAACGTCGGCCATCGAAACGGCGAGCTTCGCCTGTTCGAGATCGGGCGGGTGTTCTCGCCTTCTCCAGGGGCCGAAGGGCTTCCGGAAGAGCGTGAGCATCTCGGGGTGCTGCTCGCGGCGGCGGGTGACGACGCGGCCTCCGCCGTCAACGTCTGGCGCGCGCTCGCCGAGGGGCTCCGCCTCGACGCGGCGGCGGTCCGGCTCGCGCAGCATCCGGCCGTGCCGGCACCCTGGCCGCCCATCGCAACCGGCACGCACCCGAGCCGGAGGGCGCTGCTCGTCGCCGGCAATGCCCTGCTCGGAGTCGTCGGCGAGGTCGACCCCGAGGTCCTCGAGGCGTTCTCCCTCCCCGCCGGCCGGCGCGTCGGGTGGGTCGTGGTGGACCTCGCCGAGCTGGAGGCCGCACCGCGCCATGCCGGCGGCGTGCGAGCGGTGAGCCGGTTCCCCTCGAGCGACATCGACCTCTCCTTCGTCCTCGCCGACTCGACGCCGGCGACGGAGCTCGAGCTCGCCCTTGTCGAGGCGGCGGGACCGCTCGCCGAGTGGGTGCGCCCGCTCGGCGCCTTCCGGGGCGGGGACCTTCCGCCGGGAACGCGCAGCCTCGCCTTTCGGATCCGCTTCTGCGCCGAGGACCGGACGCTCACAGATGCCGAGGTCGGCGAGCTGCGCTCGACGTGCATCGAGGCGGTGACGGCCAGACTGCCCGCCACGCTGAGGGGATAGGGTCGGCCGGTGCGCCTGCTCGTGAAGGAGGCACCGGCTCCCCTTGTCGGGGAGCTCGACGTGCCCTGCTCGAAGTACCACGCCCACCGGGCGCTGATCCTGGCCTCGCTCGCCGAAGGCAGGAGCAGGATCGACGGCCTGTCCGACGCCGGCCACGTGCGCTACACGATCCAGGCGCTGCGCCGGCTCGGCACGCGCATCGCCGTCGAGGGCGACTGCTTCGTCGTCGAGGGCGGCCCTTACCGCCCGACCACGCCGGAGGTCTCCGTCGGCAGCTCGGGGACGACGCTGTACTTCATCACCGGCCTGGTCTCGCTCGCCGACGCGCCCGTGAGCGTCGTCGGGCAGCGCTACTTCCAGCGCCGGCCGATCAAGCCGCTGCTCGAGGCGCTCTCGGCGATGGGCGTCGAGCTCGACTCTCCCACCGGTTGCCCGCCGATCGCCGTCCGGCCGAGACGGCCGAGCGGCGGACGCGTCCGGATCTCGGGGACGCTCTCGCAGTGGATCTCCGGGTTGCTGCTGCTCGCGCCCTTCGCCACGGGCCCGTCGCTCATCGAGGTGGAAGGCGAGCTCAACGAGCGGAGCTATGTCGACCTCACGATCCGCATGATGGCGGCATTCGGGCTCGAGGTCGAGGTTGCCGACGGCGGCCGGCGCTTCGCCGTCGAGGGCGGTCAGACGGCTCGGCCGGCGAGCGTGCAGCTCCCTCCTGACGTCGGTGCCGCCGCCTTCGGGCTCGCCGCCACGGCGCTGCACCCCTCCGACGTGCTGCTGCGGGGCCTGCCGGCGAGGCGCGCCGCCGAGGTCGACCATCCCGAGGCCGAGCTGCTGGACATCGTCGCCGAGATGGGCCTCCCGCTGGCGGCCGACGAGGAGAGTGGCTGGGCGCGGGTCCGCCACGACGGCTGCGAGCTCTCGGGCGTCCGCGTCGACTGCCGGAGCGTCCCGGACATGCTGCCGGTCCTTTCGGTCCTCGGGAGCTTCGCCGGGGGCACGACGGTCCTCGACAACATCGCCCACGTCCGCCTGAAAGAGTCGGACCGGGTCGCGGCGATGCTCCAGCTCAACCGGATGGGCGGTCGCCTGGAGCAGCTCCACGACCGGCTCGTGGTCCGCGGCGTCGACCGCCTTGCCGGTGCCGACCTGTCCTCGTTCAACGACCACCGGGTGCTCATGGCCCTCGCCGTCGCCGCGTCGCGGGCGGAGGGCGAATCCCGGCTCACCTATCCCCGCGCCTACCGCATCTCCTACCCGCGCTTCCTCGAGGAGATGAACGGGATCGGCGTCCCGATGTCGACCGAGTCCGGCAGGGCCAGCCGGCGCCCCCCGGGCTCGGCGGGCGCCCGGGCGCCGTCGCCCGCTCTCGGCGCGACGGTCCCGCCGGCCCGGCGCCGGCGGTCCGCTGAGGAGATGCCCGCCGCATCCGGGCGCCGCGGGGGCGTCCACGTCGTCGAGCTCGCGCGCCGCGCGGCGCGCCGGCGTCCGGAGGAGGTCGCGGTCGTCGAGGTGGCGTCCGAGGGCCGAGGGGAGCGGGCCGTGACCTGGGGCGACCTCGATCGGCGTGCAGACGCGGTCGCGACGATGCTCGCCTCGCTCGGGGTCGCGCCGGGCGAGGCGGTCGCCTTCCAGCTCCCGAACTGGTCAGAGCTCGTCGTCATCGCCCTCGGCGTGCTGCGTGCCGGCGCCGTCTGCTGCCCGTTGATGCCGATCTACCGGCGCCGGGAGCTGGCGTTCATGCTGACCCGCTCGGGCGCCCGCGTCCTGTTCGTCGCCGGGCGCTTCCGCGGCCGGGACCACGCCACCGAGGTCGGCGAGCTGGTCAGCTCCCCCGAGGAGGTCCCGTCGCTCGAGCACGTCGTCGTGGTCGACGCCGCGTCGCCGCAATCGAAGGTCCCGGCCCCCGGGTGCCGCGTCGCCTGGCACGACTTCGAGCCGGAGCTCGCGGCCGCCCTCGCCTCGGCAGATGCCGCGGTCCTCGCCGCGCGCCTTCCGGGACCGCATGACCTGGCGCAGCTGCTGTTCACCTCGGGGACGACGGGGGAGCCGAAGGGCGTGCTCCAGCGTGCGGACTCTTTGAGCAGGGCGGCGGCCATGGAGGTGCGCCACCTCGGTCTCGGTCCCTCCGACGTCGTCTTCGTGCCGTCCCCGATCGCCCATCAGACGGGCTTCCTCTACGGGATGTGGCTCGCCTTCACCCTCGGGGTGCCGCAGGTCCTGCAGCCGGTCTGGGACGCCCGCGCCGCGCTCGACGCGCTCTCGCGCCACCGCTGCACTTTCGTCCAGGCCGCGACGCCGTTCCTCGCCGACCTCGTGAAGGCGGTCGACGCAGGCGGAGCTGTTCCTCAGGCGTTGCGGGTCTTCGTTGCGACCGGGGCGGCGGTGCCCCGGGGGCTGGCGGAGCGGGCGACCCGTGCCCTCGACGTCGCCGTCTGCGGCGCCTGGGGCACGACCGAGACCTGCCTCGGGACGCTGTCGGCACCGGGCGACGAGCCGGCGAAGGTCTGGGGGACCGACGGCCGCGCCCTGGCCGGCGTGCGCATCCGGGTGACCGACGACGACGGGCAGGTCCTCGCGCCCGGGCAGGAGGGCAACTTCGAGGTGAAAAGCGGCTGCCTGTTCGAGGGCTACCTCGGCCGCCCGGAGTGGACGGCATCGGCGACGACGCCGGACGGCTGGTACCGGTCCGGCGATCTCGCGGTGATCGACGACGCCGGCTTCGTGCGCATCAGCGGCCGGGTGAAGGACGTGATCAACCGGGGTGGCGAGAAGGTGCCGGTCGCCGAGATCGAGCAGCTCCTCCACGAGCACCCGGCGATCGAGGAGGTCGCCGTCGTCGCGATGCCCGACGAGCGGCTCGGCGAGCGCGCCTGCGCGTTCGCCGTCGCTCCTTCCGGGCTCGACTTCGCGGAGATGCAGCGCCACCTCGACGGCCGGCAGGTCGCCAAGCAATACTGGCCAGAGCGCCTGGTCGTCGTGGACGAGCTGCCGCGCAACCCGATCGGCAAGGTGCAGAAGTTCGTGCTGCGTGACATGGCGCGGCGGATCGTCGAGGAAGAGACGCGTGGGGAGGCGGGTGGACGATGAGCGGTGAGGGCGCCGCGGGCCGAGCCGAGGGGGACGCCGAGGCGCTCGTCGCCGAGGTCGAAGAGTTCGTCCGGGGGCCCGGCGAGGCCTACGCCGCCGAGATCGAGCGCGAGAACAAGGTGCCCGCGCGGCTCTGGGCGGAGCTGCGCGAGCGCGGGTACCTGCGGCTCGCCGCCCCGGTCGCCTACGGCGGGCGTGGCCTTCCCTTCCCGGGCTACCTCCGGCTCCTCGAGCTCTTCGCGATGTCGCACGCCTCGCTGCGGATGATCGTCCACGTGACGAACGGGCTCTGGCGCTCCATCGACCGGCTCGCCACGCCGGCGCAGCGCGAGGCGTTCGTCTACCCCCAGGTGAGCGGGGCGATCCGCGTCGCCTTCACGCTGACCGAGCCGGGCGCCGGCAGCGGCGCCGACTTGCGCTGCGAGGTCGCCCGCGACGGCGACACCTACCTCTTGAGCGGCGAGAAGCACCTCATCACTTTCGGCGTGGACTGCGACTACTGGCTCCTCTTCGCCCGGATCGCCGGCACGAAGGGCCGGGAGGGGACGGTCGCGCTCATGGTGGGCCGTCACGTCGAAGGGGCGACGGTCGAGGCGATGTCGGGCTCGATGGGCGTGCGCGGCACGGACCACGCGCGCCTGCGCTTCGACCGCTCGCCGGTCCCCGTCGCCAACCGCCTCGGCGAGGAGGGCCAGGGGCTCGAGGTCGCCTTCGACGGGTTCCTCGCGCCGAGCCGGATCGCCGTAGCGATCACCTGCGTGGGACTTGCCCGTCGAGCCCAGGAGCTCGCCGTCTCCTACGCGAAGTCTCGGGAGACCTTCGGCAAGCGGCTATCGGAGCGCCAGGCGATCGCCTTCGCCCTCGCCGAGAACGCCGCCGACATCGAGGCGTCCCGCCAGCTCGCCCTCCACGCCGCTCGCAGCTTCGAGGCGGGCGACGAGCGCACCGGCGAGCTGTCGTCGATGGCGAAGCTGCACGCCGTCGACATGCTGACCCGCGTCACCGACAAAGCCCTCCAGGTGCACGGCGGCATTGGCTTCTTCGAGTCGAGCGCGATCGAGCGCGTCTATCGCGACGCCCGCGCGCAGCGTTTCGAGGAGGGGACGAACGAGATCCAAAAGGCCCTGATCGCCCGCGCGATCTTCCCGGCCTCCCGGTGAGCGGCGAGCACTCCGGCCGCGTCGCCCTGATCACCGGCGCGTCGAGGGGGATCGGTCGCGCCGTCGCGCTGTCGCTCGCCCGCGAAGGCGCCGCGGTCGTCGTCAACTACAGGCGCGACGTCGAGGCCGCCGCCGCGACCTGCGAAGAGGCGGAGCGGCTCGGGGGCCACGCGACGCCCGTGCAGGCCGACGTCGAGCAGCCCGAGGAGATCGAGCGGCTCTTCGACGCAGCGGCCGCCGAGCACGGACGGCTCGACTACTTCGTCGCCAACGCCGCGGCGAGCTCGTTCAAGCACGCCTTGGACCTCCGCCAGCACCACCTCGACCGGTCCTTCGCCATGAACGTCCGGTCCTTCGTGCTCTCGGCCCAGGCCGCGGCCCGCTTGATGACCGGAGGGGGCCGGATCGTCGCCCTGTCGAGCTACGGGAGCGCCAGGGCGTTTCCCACCTACGCCAACCTCGGCTCGGCGAAGGCGGCCATCGAGGCGTGGGTTCGGTACCTCGCCCTCGAGCTCGGCCCTCGCGAGGTGAACGTCAACGCCGTGAGCGGGGGGCTCATCGAGTCCGACTCGCTGGCCTACTTCTACGAGGTCCCCGGCATGGCGCCGCTCGAGACGGTCGTGCGCAAGGTCCCGAAGCGGAGGCTCGGCACCGTCGAGGAGGTGGCCGGAGTCGTCCTGTTCCTCCTCTCGACTGCCTCGTCCTACCTCACCGGCCAGACGATCGTCGTCGACGGCGGGCTGTCGGTCGTCGCGCCGCCCTTCGTCGAGGACCTCACCCCGCCGCTGTCGGCGGATGCCTGAGGAGGCCGGAGGGCGCGAGCCGCCTTCGGCGGCGGACCCCGGCCGGCTGTGGTCCCCGGGGAGGATCGGGACGCTCGAGCTCCCGCACCGGGTGGTGAT
>DAHVLW010000112.1:0-2682 GCA_027320205.1 Acidimicrobiaceae bacterium | reverse complement strand
GGCGCCGGCGAGCTCGGCGAGCTGCGACCATGGCTCGTAGGACCGGGCGACGAGCGGCGAGGTTCGCGCCTTGCCGAAGCAGTGCACGGCGACGTCGACGAACGCGCTCAGCGCCTCGGCGAGCTCGGCGACGTGCACGCCGGCCCCCCCGTAGACCTCCGGGGGGAACTCCCGTGTGAGCAGGGCGACCTTCACGCGCCGGCCTGGGACTGGGCTGCCGCGTCCTCGCCGGCGCCCGGACGGGGAGCGCCGGTGCCTCCCGGGGCGCCGGCGGCGGGCGAGGAGGGGGCTGGGGCGGAGGAGCCGGCGGCGGGGGAGGAGGGACCGCGGACGGGCGTCGCTCGGGCGGGGCGGTCGGGCGGCGGGATCGCCTGGCGCTTGGCGACGACGACGATCCCGCCGTCGGAGATCGTGAAGCGGGCGCGGTCCGCCTCGGCGTCCACGCCGATCGCGGCGCCCGGCGGGACGATCACCTCCTTGTCGATGATGCAGTTGCGGACGACGGCTCCCTCGCCGACCTCGACGCCGTCGAGCAGGACCGCGCCCTCGACGAGCGCCCGAGCTTCGACGCGGACCCCGAAGGAGAGGACCGACCGGCGGACTGTCCCACCGGAGACGATCACGCCGGGGCTGACGAGCGAGTCGAGGGCGTGGCCGCGGCGCGCATCCTCGTCGAGGACGAACTTCGCCGGCGGAAGCGGCGGGTGCCAGCTGAGGATCGGCCAGTCCCCGTTGTAGAGGTTGAACACCGGCTCGACCGAGATGAGGTCCATGTGCCCGTCGTAGTACGCGTCGAGCGTCCCGACGTCGCGCCAGTAGCCGCGCTCGCGTGCCCCGGCTCCGGGCACGTCGTTGCGGCGGAAGTCGTACACGCGCGCCACCCCCCCGGCTACGAGCCTCGGGATGATGTCCCCTCCGAGGTCGTGGCTGCTCGCAGCGTCCTCGGCGTCGGCGGTCACCGCGTCGACGAGCACGTCGGCGCGAAAGGCGTAGTTGCCCATCGACGCAAAGCAGCGTGCCGGGTCGTCCGGCATCGGGGGCGGGTCGCTCGGCTTCTCGAGGAAGGCGCGCACCCGCCCGCCGCCGTCGGCGTCGATGATCCCGAAGGCGCTCGCCTCCTCCCGGCGCACCGGCAGCCCGCAGATCGTCACGCCGGCGCCGGAGGCCGCGTGCTCCTCGAGCACCTGGCGGGGGTCCATCCGGTAGATGTGGTCGGCGCCGAAGACGAGCACGTGCTCGGGGCGCTCGTCGCGCAGCAGGTTGAGGTTCTGGTAGATCGCGTCGCCCGATCCGGCGAACCACCGCTCCCCCCGGCGCATCTGCGCCGGGACCGTCGCCACGTAGTTGCCGAGCTGGGGCGAGAGGCGCCACGTCTGGCTGATGTGGCGGTCGAGGCTGTGGCTCTTGTACTGGGTGAGGACGACGATCTTGCGGAAGTTCGCGTTGGCGAGGTTCGAGAGGACGAAGTCGACGATGCGGTAGGCCCCGCCGAAGGGCACCGCCGGCTTTGCGCGGTCCGCGGTCAGCGGCTCGAGGCGGCGGCCCCTGCCGCCCGCCAGCACGACGGCGAGCACCGTGCCCCGGCCTGCCCCGGTACCAGCCGCCATCGCCGCCTCGCCGATCCTTGCCGGGACCTGCCCGGCGCTCCCCGGTGGGCCCCGAGCTCCTCCCGGCCGAGATGAATACAACTCGCCCGCGCCTCGGCGATCAACACCCGCACGGGCGGCCCTGAGGGCGGAGGGCGACCGGCGCGTAGACTGCCGGCGGCATGGGCAGGCGAACGGCACGACTCGGGCGCTACCTGCAGCGGTGGTGGGAGTCCCAGCTCCAGGGCGAGCAGTACCCGTGCGACTGGCGGCGGGGGCGCGCCGCGGAGCAGATCGCCGCCGAGCTGCGCCGCGACCTGCGCTTCGAGCTCAGCCAGAGCACCTTCTTGCACCGGCGGCCCGACGAGGCCACCGCTCGGGCCGCCGTGGAGGCGCTCGTCCCCCGGCCCGACGAGCGAGACGCCGCCCTCCTGGTGGCGGCGGTCGTCCGCGCCGGTGGGGGCGCGCGCAGGGTGCGGGCGACGACCGGTGCCGGCGCCGTCCTCACCGTCTTCGCCCTCGTCGTCCGCAACATCCTCCGGGGACGTTGACCCGCGGCCGAGCGGCCTCGCCGGACGGCGCGGGCGCGGGCGCGCACCGCGTCGCGACGGTGCCGAACGCGCTCTCGACATCGCGCCTCGCGCTCCTCGCCCTCTACCTCTGGCTGCTCTTCGGCCCCGACTACCGGGTGGCGGCGTCGCTCGTGCTCGGAGCGGCGGGCATCACCGACTTCCTCGACGGCTACGTGGCCCGCCACTTCGACCAGGTCTCGGCCGTCGGCAAAGTGCTCGACCCCACCGTCGACCGGATCGTCGTCGGCACGGCCGTCGTCTCCTCGGTCGTCTACGGGGCGGTGCCCGCATGGGCGGCGGCGCTCGTGCTCGCTCGCGAGGCGTTCGTGAGCGGCGCCGTGCTCCTTCTCGCCGCGCGGGGCGCGCGGCGGATCGACGTGATCTGGCTGGGCAAGGCAGGGACCTTCGGGATGATGGTCTGCCTTCCGCTGCTCGTCGGCGGCCACGGGCCGGGGAGCTGGACGCGCCCGCTCACGGACGCCACCTGGGTCGTCTTCGTCCCGTCCTTCCTCGCCTCAGTCGCC
>DAHVLW010000076.1:0-3437 GCA_027320205.1 Acidimicrobiaceae bacterium | reverse complement strand
GACGGCGACATCTCCTCCGACGACCTCGACCGGGCGGAGAAGGACCTCGAGAAGCTGACCCACGAGCTCGTGACCGAGGTCGATCGGCTCCTCGCCCACAAGGAGCAGGAGCTCCTCGAAGTGTGAGGCGACCGGGCGCGCAGGCTGGGCCGCGCGATCCGGCGGGCGAGAGGCGAACGGGAGGCGGGAGTGGACGAGCGAGACGAGCGGGCCGGCGGGCCGCCCGATGTCGCCCCGCCGGGTGGCGATCCACCGCCGCGGGGGCGCGACGGTGTTCGCATCGCTGCTGTCGAGGCGGCGGTGGCGGCCGGGCTCGTGCCCTCGACGCTGCACTTTCATGAGACGCGGCGATCGGCGTCGCGCGCCGCAGAAGAGGCGAGCGCCGAGGGGGAGGCTCCCGAAGGCGCCGACGCCGGGGCTGCGGCCGCCCAGCTCGGCATCCAGTTGCCGGACTGGACGGACCCGCCGACGGGTCAGGTGCCGCGCATCGTCCTCGGACTGACCGACGGCGACCCGCTGGCCCCGGTCGACGTGTCGGTCCCCGGCCCGGCGTGGCGAGAGGACCGGGCGGACTGGGAGCAGGAGGTTGACCTCTCCTTCCTCGTGGACGACGAGGTGGGGGCGGAGGTCGCCGACGACGCGGAGGAGCGGGCCTGGATGGCGCTGCTCGACGCCTCGGCCGCCACGCCGCCCGTGCCAGAGGAGCTCGATGGCGACGCGCGAGCCGACTCCGAAGGCGATGTCTGGCGTCCTGGCCGTCGCCGGTCCAGGTCGGGAAGGCACTCGGTGGGCGCCCACCGGCGGCGGGGCGCCGATGCCGCCGACGGGGAGCGGGAGGATCTGCCCCGGGAGGAGCTGCCCCGGGAGGAGGTCCGCGCCCGGTCTGCCGGCCCGGACGCTCCGGGTCGAGCCGCGCCAGGGCGCGCGGGACAGGCGGCACGGGCGCCCGACGGAGGGCGGCGAAGCGCCGCCGTCGCCACGGCGACCGGTCTCGCCTTTGGCGCGCTTGCCGTTCTGTGCTTCCTCGGCGGGCCGGACTGGACCCTCGGCCTGGTCGCTGCCGTGGTGACCCTGGCGGCTGGCGAGGTGTTCGGGGTGCTCCGGAGGTCGGGGCTGCGGCCGGCGACGCTCGTGGGCCTTCTCGCCGTGCCGTGCCTCGTCGTCCTCGCCTTCCTCCGCGGCTCGGCGGGCCAGTTGGGAGTGCTCGCGGGCGCGGTCGTCGTCAGCTTCGCCTGGCATCTCGTCGCGTCGGGGCCACGAGCCGACGGCCGGCGAAGGGTCGTCGCCGACCTCGGGGCGACGCTCGCCGTCATCTGCTGGGTGGGGCTGCTCGGCTCGTTCGCCGGCCGGCTCCTCTCACAAAGCGCCTTTCCGCACCGCCACGGCATCGCCTATCTCCTCGCCGCGGTCGCCGTGACGGTGGCTGCGGACGTGGGGGCGTACGCGACCGGCGCAAAGCTGGGCCGCCATGCCTTGGCGCCGCGGGTGAGCCCGAACAAGAGCGTCGAAGGCCTCGTCGGCGGCTCGGTGCTCGCGATGCTCGTCGCGGGGCTGGTGCTGCCGCACATCCACCCGATCTCGACCGCCCAGGCGCTCTGGCTCGGGGTGATCGTCGTCGTCTTCGCCCCGATCGGCGACCTGGCCGAGTCGCTCGTCAAGCGCGACCTCGGCGTGAAGGACATGGGTTCGATCCTGCCGGCCCACGGGGGAGTGCTCGACCGCGTCGACGCGATGCTCTTCGTCCTTCCCGCCGCTTTCCTCCTGTTCAGCGCGTTGCGCCCGTGAGCGGCCCGACGCGTGTCGCCGTGCTCGGGTCGACGGGCTCGATCGGCACCCAGGCGATTGACGTCGCGCGGGCCGCTCCCGACCGGCTGCGCGTGATCGCGCTCGGCGCGATGCGATCAGTGCGCCTGCTCGCCGAGCAGGCGAGAGAGCTGCGTCCGGAGGTGGTCGCGATCGGGGACGAGCGTCTCGCGGGAGAGCTCGAGAAGCTCGTCCCGGACGGGACCGAGGTGCTGGCCGGCCCGGGCGCGCTCGAGGCGGTCGCCAGCGCCGGCGCCGACGTCGTCCTCAACGCCGTGGTCGGCTTCGCAGGACTGCCCGTCACCGTGGCGGCGCTCACGGCCGGCCGACGCCTCGCCCTCGCCAACAAGGAGTCGCTCGTCGCCGGGGCTCCCGTCGTCCAGGTGGCGCGGGCGACCCCCGGGGCGGAGATCGTCCCCGTCGACTCCGAGCACTGCGCGATCCACCAATGCCTCGGCGCGCACGCGCGGGCAGAAGGCGGCGACGGCAGGCCGGCGCCGCCGCCCGAGGTTCGCCGGCTCGTCGTGACGGCGAGCGGCGGGCCGTTCCGCGGGCGCTCGCGCGGCGAGCTCGGATCCGTCACCGTCGAGGAGGCGCTTGCCCACCCGACGTGGAAGATGGGCCCGAAGATCACCATCGACTCCTCGACGCTCATGAACAAGGGGCTCGAGGTCATCGAGGCCCACGAGCTCTTCGGCGTCGCGCTCGATCGGATCGAGGTCGTCGTCCACCCGCAGTCGGTCGTCCACTCGATGGTCGAGTGGCACGACGGCGCGACGGTCGCACAGCTCTCCATGCCGGACATGCGACTTCCGATCGGCTACGCGCTTCTCTGGCCCGAGCGGCTCGATACGCCCTTTGGCACCATCGACTGGTCACAGCTCTCGAAGCTCGAGTTCTCCGAGCCGGATCTGGAGACGTTCACCTGCCTCCACCTCGCCTATGCCGCCGGGCGCGCCGGGGGGTGCGCGCCGGCGTGGCTGAACGCGGCCAACGAGGTCGCGGTAGCGGCCTTCCTCGAAGGGCGCATCGGCTGGCTCGCCATCGCCGAGGTCGTCGCGGAGGCGCTCGACGACATCGAGGAGAAGAAGCTGCTCGAGGTCGAGGACGTGCTCGCCGCCGACGCCGCCGCACGCCGCTCGGCAGACAAGGCCCTCGCGCGGAGGCGACGCGCGTCATGAGCGATCGCAGCAGGCGGGCTGTCGTGGCGATGACCGGCGGCCAGCGGCGGGTGCCGGGCGCGGCGGGAGACCCGCGGCCGGCGGGAGAAGCGGGGGCGGAGGCGCCACGCGGCACGTCGCGCTGGGCGCTCGCCCGCCTCGGCCTTGCCCTTGCCGCGGCCGTCGTCCTCGCCGTCCTGCTCCACGGCCTCCCCGTCCTCGTCGTGGTGCTCGCTCTCGTCGTCATGGTCATGGTCCACGAGCTCGGTCACTTCGTGACGGCGAAGCTCTCGGGGATGAAGGTCACCGAGTACTTCCTCGGCTTCGGCCCGCGGCTGTGGTCCGTCCGCCGCGGCGAGACGGACTACGGCGTCAAGGCCCTCCCCGCCGGCGGCTACGTGCGCATCGTCGGCATGACCACGCTTGAGGAGGTCGAGGCTGCCGACGAGCCCCGGAGCTACCGGCAGGCGAGCT
>DAHVLW010000072.1:0-4061 GCA_027320205.1 Acidimicrobiaceae bacterium | reverse complement strand
GACGGCGACGGCGCGGCCGGGCGGCGCACCAGCGGTCGACGCGTCGGGCCACGGCCCGACGTTCAGCCCGATGCCGACGACGACGCTCGGCGAGTCGTCCACGAGCTCGGCGAGCACCCCCCCGAGCTTTCCCTCCCCGGTCCCACCTTCGACGACGACGTCGTTGGGCCACTTGAGAGCCGCCTCCACCGACGCCACCTCGGCGACAGCGTCGAGCGCGGCAAGGGCGACGGCCGCGCTGACCAGGTAGAGCCGCGGCGACGGGTAGCCCCCGTCCGCCACGCCGCCGGCCGGTCCACCACGCCCGGCAACCCTCCCCGGACGCAGCAGCGCCGAGCAGAGCACCGAGGCGCCGGGCAGGTCGCTCCAGCTGCGGCCGCGGCGGCCGCGCCCGGCGACCTGGTGCTCGGCGAGCACCGCGAGCCCGTGCGGCGCGCCGGCACGCGCCGCCTCGACGAGCCAGCGGTTCGTCGAGTCCACCTCGCCGAGCCGCACCGGCGCCGTGAAGACCGGCGCAGGCCAGTTGGTAGCGTGCTCGCCTGGGTCGGGCGGCCAGGACACGCGGCTCGTCCCGTCGCGACCTGCGTGCACCCGCGCACGTTAGGCCCAAAGGAGCAATGTGTTCGAGAAGGTGCTCGTCGCCAACCGGGGCGAGATCGCCGTGAGGATCATGCGGACCTGCCGGGAGCTCGGCGTCTCGACCGCGGCCGTCTACACCGCGGCTGACGCCTCCTCGATGCACGTGCGCTTCGCCGACGAGGCGTACGCGCTGCCAGGCGAGGGGGCCGAGGGATACCTCGACGTCGGCGCCATCGTCGACACCGCACTGCGTGCCGGAGCGGACGCCGTCCACCCCGGCTACGGCTTCCTCGCCGAGAACGCCGAGCTCGCCGCGGCCGTGCACGAGGTCGACCTTGCCTTCGTCGGCCCGGCGCCGGAGGCGATCGAGGCGATGGGCTCGAAGCTGTCGGCCCGCGCCATCGCCGAGGCCGCCGGGGTCGCGAGTGTCCCGGGGCTCGGCGAGGCGGTCACCGATCCCGCGGTCGTGGTCCGGTTCGGCGAGACGCATGGATGGCCGGTGGCGATCAAGGCCTCCTACGGCGGGGGTGGTCGCGGCATGCGGGTCGTCCGCGACCCTGCCGGGGCCGCCGAGGCCCTCGAGCGGGCCCGGCGCGAGGCAGACGCCTCCTTCGGGCGGTCGGAGGTCTTCCTCGAGCGCTACCTGTCGGCCCCCCGGCACGTCGAGGTCCAGGTGCTCGCCGACCGGCACGGCACGACCCTCGCCCTCGGCGAGCGCGACTGCTCCAGCCAGCGGCGGCACCAGAAGCTCGTCGAGGAGGCGCCGGCGCCCGGGCTGTCGACCGAGGTCCGCTCGGCGATGGCCGACGCGGCGGTCTCCGTGGCGCGCGCGTGCTCCTACGAGGGCGCCGGCACCGTCGAGCTCCTCTACGAGGACGGGCGCTTCTACTTCCTCGAGATGAACACCCGCATCCAGGTCGAGCACCCCGTCACGGAGCTCGTCACCGGGCTCGACCTCGTCGCGCTCCAGCTCTCCGTGGCCGCGGGCGAGCGGCTCTCGCTGCGCCAGGAGGAGCTCGCCCCGCATGGCCACGCCATCGAGTGCCGGGGCAACGCCGAGGACCCCACGGGCGGCGCCTTCCTGCCGAGCCCCGGCACGCTCGACCGCCTCGTGCTGCCCGCGGGTCCTGGCGTGCGCGTCGACGCCGGATGCGAGAGCGGCGACGTCATCAGCCCCCACTTCGACAACCTGCTCGCCAAGATCGTCGTCTGGGGCGAGGACCGCGAGCGCGCGCGGCGGCGCATGCTCCGGGCCCTCCGGGAGACCGTCGTGGAAGGCGTCGCGACGACCATCCCGGCGCTCGTCGCGATCCTCGAGCACGAGTCCTTCGCCGCCGCCCGGCACTCGACCCACTTCGTCGAGGAGGACCTCGACCTCTCCGACCTCCCGGCGCCACCACGCCCCGAGGGCACCCGCCGTGCCGACAGCCGGGTGCTCCGGACGGTCGACGCCGAGCTCGACGGGCGGCGCTACCGCGTGCGCCTGTGGGTCCCGGACGTCGCGGGCGCTGCCGTCGCCGGCCCGCTCCCGCCAAGGCCGCGCCGCCCCGCCGGAGCTCAGCTCCACGGCGACGGGACGGTCGTCGCGCCGATGCAGGGGACGATCGCGCAGCTCTGCGTGGCACCTGGGGACACCGTCGAGCCCGGCGACGTCCTGTGCATCCTCGAGGCGATGAAGATGGAGAACCCGATCACGACGCTCGTCGCCGGCGTCGTCCGGGAGCTGCGTGTCGCCCCCGGCGACAGCCTCGGCCCCGGCGACGTGGTCGCGGTGATCGGTGATCCTGCAACGGTGGTCGGGTGAGCGTCGCCGGCGGCGCGTCGCCGCGCGCGCCTGAGGCCGTCAAGAGCGCGGCGAAGGCGCGCGTGGACGCGGCGTCGGACCGGCTCGTCGAGCTCTCGCACCGCGTCCATGCGCACCCGGAGCTGTCCTTCGAGGAGGAGCGCGCCGCGGCGTGGTGCGCCGAGATGCTCACCGAGGGCGGGTTCGAGGTCGAGCCGGGCATCTGCGCGCTCCCCACGGCCTTCGCCGCCTCCGTCGGCGACGGCCCCCTCGCCGTCGGGATCTGCTGCGAGTACGACGCCCTTCCCGTCGTCGGCCACGCCTGCGGCCACAACGTGATCGCCGCGGCGGCCGTCGGCGCCGGCCTCGCTCTCGCCCCGCTCGCCGACGACCTCGGCGTCACCGTCAAGGTGCTCGGCACCCCGGCCGAAGAGGGTGGGGGCGGAAAGATCCTGATGCTCGAAAGGGGTGGCTTCGACGGGCTGAACGCCTCGATGATGGTCCACCCCTGGCCGACCGAGCTCGACCAGATGCCGTGCCTCGCGGTATCGCACTTCGACGTCGAGTACCACGGCCGCGAGGCGCATGCCTCGGCGTTCCCCGAGCTCGGAGTGAACGCCGCCGACGCCCTCACGGTTGCCCAGGTCGGGATCGGCCTGCTGCGCCAGCACGCCGGAGAGGGCAACCAGGTGCACGGGATCGTGACGTTCGGGGGCGCCGCGCCGAACATCGTCCCCGCCCGGGCCCGCGCCAAGTACTACGTCCGCTCGTCCGGCCTCGCCGAGCTGCAGCGCTGGGAAGGGAGGATCCGGCGCTGCTTCGAAGCCGGAGCGGTCGCGACCGGCGCGACCGTCGAGCTGATCCCCCAGGGGCCGACCTACTCCGAGTTCCGCACCGACGAGGACATGCGGGCCGTCTACCGCCGCAACGCCGAGGCGCTCGGGCGGGTGTTCGCCCACCCCAAGAGCCGCGCCGTCGCCGCCTCGACGGACATGGCGAACGTCTCGCTCGTCATGCCCGCGATCCACCCGACGCTCGGGCTCGACTCGGCGCCGGTGGTCAACCACCAGGCGGAGTTTGCCGCGCTGTGCGCGACCCCGAGGGCCGACACGGCCATGCTGGCCGGCGCGGCAGCGATGGCCTGGACCGTCGTCGATCTCGCCACGGATCCGGCCGAACGCGTGCGCCTCTGCGCCTCGGCCTACCGGCACGCGTGAGGTGGCGGGCCGCAGGCGAGGACAACCTCGGCGTCGCCCTGCAGCGGCCCAGCGGGCGCGGCGGCGGGGTGACGGCCGAAGAAGTACCCGCATCGGTACATTGGCGGCTGATGGTCGATTCTCGACGGGGCGACCCCCCGGTGGTGGCGACGGCGCGGGCGTCCGCCCCCTCCGGAGCCAGATGAGCCGTTCCAGACGACGTCGCGTCGGCACTCTCGCGTCGCGGGTCGTGCTCGTCGCCGCTGTCGTCGTCGCCGGAGGCGTGGCGCTCGTGGCGGTGCCGGGGGGCGGGCGGGTGCCCGCCTCCTCCGCCCAGCAGCTTCGGCACAGGAGGCCGCGCCGTGGCGGCCGCGCAGCGGCGGCCCTCCGGGTCCTTGCGATCTCGCCGCGCAACGGTGCCACCCGGGTCGGCCCGACGGCGCCGGTCTCGATCGAGCTGTCGGCGCCGGTCTCCTCTCGGGCGCAGCTTCCGGAGATCGGTC
>DAHVLW010000066.1:0-15729 GCA_027320205.1 Acidimicrobiaceae bacterium | reverse complement strand
GCTCGAGGGCGCCGGATACACCGCGACGCGCCACCAGCGCGAGGTCGGAGCCGGCTGGTTCGACGACCTGTTGCTGGTCCTCTCGGCGGGACGTTCCTCGACGCTCGCGCTTGCGGGGTCGACCGAAGAGGAGCAGTTCTGACACGTGCCGCGCCGTCGAAGCGACGAGATTGCCGAGCGGCTCGCCGCCCCGCCCGGCGTGGAGCATCAGCGCGCTCGCCTGGTCCGAGGGCTCGGTAGCAGTCCCTGGGCCACCGAACCGACGAGCACGAGGACGGCGGCGAGCACGGCGAGCACGGCGAGCTTGGCGAGCTTGGCGAGCTTGGCGAGCTTGGCGAGCACGGCGAGCTTGGCGAGCACGGCGAGCTTGGCGAGCACCGGGCGGCGCGCCCGGGCCCAACAGCCTACGTTGGGCTGATGCGCACAGGAGTCCTCAGCACCGCCAGGATCGTCGAGACCGCCCTTCTCCGGCCGGCACGAACCGTGCCGGACATCGAGGTTGCGGCGATCGCCTCCCGGGACCGCGACCGCGCCGAGGCCTACGCCGCCGAGCACGGGATCTCGAAGGTCCATGCGACCTACGAGGAGCTCGTCGCCGACGACACCCTCGACGCCGTCTACGTCCCGCTCCCTGCGAGCCTGCACGCGCGCTGGTCGATCGCGGCACTGGAGGCGGGGCGCGACGTGCTCTGCGAGAAGCCCTTCGCCGCCAATGCGAGCGAGGCGCGCGCCATGGTCGCATGTGCCGAGCGGACCGGCCGGCTGCTCGTCGAGGCCTTCCACTGGCGCTACCACCCTGTCGCCGAGCGCATGATCGAGCTCGGCAGGCGGATCGGCCGGCTGGTCAGCGCCGAGGCCCGGTTCCACGCGATGATCCCGGAGGACGACATCCGCTTCCGGCTCGAGCTCGCCGGGGGCGGCTTCATGGACCTCGGCTGCTACCCGGTCCACCAGCTGCGCACCGTGACCGGCGAGGAGCCCGTCGTGGAGGCGGCGAGCGCCACGGTCGGTCCGCCCGGGATCGACCGCACGATGGAGGTGGGCCTCGCCTTTCCCTCCGGTCTCCGGGCAAGGGTGAGCTCCTCGATGGTCGACCCCGCCGCGCCGGGAGTCGAGGGGATCTCCTTCCGCCTCACCGGCGAGGAGGGGGAGCTCGAGGTCGACAACCCCATGGCCCCGCAGTACGGGCACCGCATCCGAGCACGCCTGGCGGACGGGACCGAGGTCGACGAGTCGATCGAGTCGGCCACCACCTACGAGCACCAGCTGCATGCGTTCCTGCGCTACGTCGCGCGCGAGGAGGCGCCGCTCACCGGGGGCGCCGACGCCGTCGCCAACATGGCGGTGCTCGACGCCGTCTACGAAGCGGCCGGGCTCGGCGCACGCGGGGCGTAGCCAGGGGCGAGACTTGGCTCGGCCGAGCCGGTGCGGCAGCGCCGTCGGTCCGGCCGAACGAGAAGGCAAGGAGGCGCAATGGCCCAGATCCTGATCCTGACGGGCGACGCGGGCGAGTCCCTCGAGGTCCTCTACCCCTACCAGCGGCTGCAGGAGGAGGGCTACGTCGTCCACGTGGCCGCGCCCTCGAAGAAGAGGCTCCAACTCGTCGTCCATGACTTCGTCGAGGGCTTCGACACCTACACCGAGAAGCTCGGCTACACCTGGCCGGCGGACCTCGCCTTCGCCGACGTCGACCCGGCGCTGTACGTCGCCGTCGTCATCCCCGGCGGTCGCGCACCCGAGTACATCCGCAACGATCCGCACTTCCAGCGCATCGTCAAGCACTTCTTCGCAGCCGGCGCGCCCGTGGCGCAGCTGTGCCACGCGCCGCTCGCGCTCGCGACGGCGGGCGTGCTCCAGGGCCGCACGACAGCCGCCTACCCGGCGCTCGAACCGGACGTGCGCGCCGCGGGCGCGACCTTCGTCGACTCCGACGCCGTCGTCGACGGCACCATGGTCTCGGCGCGCGCCTGGCCGGACCATCCCTCCTGGATGCGGGAGTTCGTCAAGGTCCTTCGCGCCACGGCACCAGCCAGCTGACGGCAGGCCGGCGACCCGAGCGCTTCCGCCGGAGGTCCCAAGCGCCGCCCCGAACGCCCGGCGGGCTCACGCCGGCGTGCAGGCCACCTGGTGGAGGTGCCAGACGATCTCGTCGCGACCGAGGCTCATCTTTCGACATCGCTCGCCCCGTCAGTACACGTTGTGCATGAGGCGTCGAACCTCCCCGAGAGTGCTGTCGGCCACCGCTCGGGCTCGTTCCGTGCCTCCGGCGAGGACCTGGCGTAGGTAGCTCGGCTCCTTGACGAGCTCACTTCGCGCTCGGCGGATGGACCTGAGCCGTTCGTTCACGGCTTCGACGACGAGTCGTTTCAGGACGGTGGCGCCGCCGTCGCCCACCTCTTCGGCTATCGACTCCGGCTCCTCGTCACGGCACAGCGCCGCAAGCAGCAGAAGGTTGGATACCTCAGGGCGCCGATCCGGCTCGTAGGTGATCCGCCTCTCGGAGTCGGTCTTCGCCCTCCGGACAAGGCGCGCGGTCTCGTCCTCGCTTGCGGCGAGCGCGATGGCGTTGCCCCGGCTCTTGCTCATCTTCGTGCCGTCGATCCCGAGCAGGAGCGGTGCCGCGCCGATGAGGGCCTCGGGCTGAGGAAAGAATGGCTGCTCAGGTGCGTAACGTTCGTTGAACCTGCGGGCGATGGTGCGGGCGAGCTCCAGGTGGGCGAGCTGGTCCTGACCAACCGGAACGAGGTTCGCATGGCAGAACAGGATGTCGGCTGCCTGGTGCACCGGGTAGGTGAACATCAAGGCACTCATCGACGCGGCACCGCTGGCTGCGAACTCCTCCTTGACCGTCGGGTTCCGCCGCAGCTCGGCGACGCTCACCAGGCTGAGAAACGGCAGGAGCAGCAGGTTGAGGCTCTCGATCTGGCTATGGGCGAACACCGTAGAGCGGGTCGGATCGATGCCGACGGCGAGGTAGTCGGCGACCTGGCGAAGCACGTCGCTCGGCAGGCTGTCCGGTGCGTCTCGATCGGTGACCGTCTGGTAGTCGGCAATGAGGACGAGCACCTCGACGCCGAGGTCCTGCAGCCTGACCCGGTTCTCGAGCGTGCCGAACAGGTGGCCCAGGTGGAGCGGCCCGGTCGGCCGGTCGCCGGTGAGGACGCGGAATGCGCCCGGCGACTCTGCCACGGCGCGCTGAAGCTCGACGCTGCGCTTGGCCACGGCGAGGTGGGACGCCGTGATCGTTGGGCTGGACATGGACAGTGCCTCCTGGAACTCGAGCCTCCAGGCGGCACGTCCCCCGACGCGACACGGACCGCCCGGAGGCGGCCCGTCGCACAGCAAGCAGTCGGCCGCCTACAGCGGCGACCACCAGCAGGTGCGGATGACGCGATGCATCGGGCGGAGCGTATCACCGCGATCACCGCATGCAGCGAGCTCGGCGGCCGTGACGCTCGGCGCACGACGTGCGGTCAGCGGCTCGCTTGCGCCGGCCAAGCGACGACCGGTCCGGCGCCGCGCACGAGGACATCCGCCCCCACGGGGGCCGGCACCCGGCCGATGAGTCGTGCCCGCACGACGAGGCGTGCCTCGCCGGCGACGCCCTCGATCGTGAGCATCGCGTCGTGGCCGTAGTAGTACGACTCGGCGACCCTGCCGCGGAAGGCGCCGGGCGCGCCGGGACCGACGCCGGAGCCGCGCGGGCCGGAGCCGCGCGGGCCGGCGCCGCGCGGGCCGGCGCCGACCTCGGTGACCTCCACGTGCTCGGGCCGGAGCAGCGCGACCACGCTCGTGCCCTCGCCGAGCGACGGCTGGCCCGAGGCGAGCTCGATGGCGCCGAGGGCGGTCGCGACCCGGCCGTTGCGCACGGTCCCGGGAAGGAGGTTGGCGTCGCCCACGAAGGTCGCGAGCTCGGGGTCGGCCGGGCGCATGTAGAGATCCTCGGGGCTTCCCGCCTGGGCGATCCGCCCGCCGCGCAGCACGGCCACCTGGTCGGCGAGCGAGAGCGCCTCGTCCTGGTCGTGCGTGACGAGGACGGCCGTCGCGCCCTGCTCCCTCAGCACCCGCTGGACGTCGGCGCGCACGTCGGCGCGCAGGCCCGCGTCGAGCGAGGAGAACGGCTCGTCGAGAAGGACGAGCCGCGGCCGCCGGGCGAGGGCGCGCGCCAAGGCGACACGCTGCTGCTGGCCGCCGGAGAGCTGGTGGGGGAAGCGCCGCCCCTCGCCGTCCAGACCGACGAGGGCGAGCAGCTCATCCTCACGCCCCCGCCCGCGCGCCGAACGGGCGAGGCCGAAGCCGACGTTCGCCGAGACGCTCAGGTGGGGGAAGAGCGCGGCGTCCTGCGGCACGTAGCCGATCTGGCGGCGCTCGGGCGCGACGAACGTCCCCGGCGCCTCGACGGTCTCTCCGCCCAGCGCGACTCGCCCTGAGCCGGGCCGCTCGAAGCCGGCGAGGATGCGGAGCAGCGTCGTCTTCCCGCTCCCCGACGGCCCGAGGACGGCGGTGAGGGAGCCGTCGGGCACGGTCAGGTCGACGTGCTCGAGCACCCGCCGCGACCCGAACGACTTCGCGAGACCGGAGACTGCGACGCCGGTCATGCGCCGGTCATGCGCCGGTCATGCGCGGGCCCGAGCGGCCGAGCCCGAGTCATGCCGGCCGCGCACGGCGCGAGGGGAGACGGTCGAACCAGCGGCTGAGCAGATAGGTGGGCACGACGGCGACCGCGAGCATGACGGCGGCGAAGGGCGCCGCGGCGCCGTAGGCGAGCTCGGCCGAATCCGCCCAGAACTGCGTGGCGAGGGTCTGGACGCCGTTCGGCACGAGCAACAAGGTAGCGGCGAGCTCCGTCGTCGCCGTCAGGAACACGAGGAAGAAGCCGGCGAGCAGTCCCGGGAGCACGAGCGGGACGGTCACCCGGACGAGCACGAGGGTCGGCCGCAGGCCGAGCGAGCGGCCGATCTCCTCGAGCCTCGGCGGCACCCGCGCCAACGACGCGCGGACGGCGACGAGCGCGAGCGGGAAGAACATGACCGAATACCCGACGACGAGCAGCGCCGCGCTCTGGTAGGCGAAGCGCGCGTAGCGGACGGAGAAGTACACGAGGGCGAACGCGACGACGAGGCCGGGGATCGCCTGCACGAGCATGCCGGCGCGCTCGAGCGCGAGCGCGAGGCGACTCCGACGCCGCACAGAGAGGATCGCGACAGGCAGGGCGATCACGCTTGCGAGGGCGGCAGCGACGGCGCTGTAGGAGAAGGTGTGCCAGGCCGCCGACGCAAGCGAGGCTGCTCCCGGAAGCGTCGTGCGCTGCTCGGCGACAAGCCAGTAGACGATGGCGCCGACCGGGACTCCGACGCCGAGCGCGACGAGAATGCCCACCGCGGCGAGCAGCGGCAGCTTCGCCCGGCCGAGCCGGGAACGCGCGGTCGAGCGGGGACGGGTCGAGGCGAGGCCCGCACGGCTCCCCTGGCTCCCGCTGCCCGCCGCCCACTCGCCGGCGAGCACGGCGATTCCGAGGACAACGAGCACGAGGGAGAGCGCCGCGCCGGCTGCCGGGTCGAAGCCCACCAGGATCTCTGCGTAGATCTCCGTCGTGAAGGTCTGGAAGCGCAGGATCGAGAAGGCGCCGAACTCGGCCAGGAGGTAGAGCGCGACGAGCAGGCAGCCGCCGAGCAGCGCGACGCGCACCTGGTGGAGGGTGACCCGGAAGAAGGTGCGCCACGGGCCGAGGCCGAGGCTGCGAGCGACCTCTTCCTGCGCGGCGTCGGAGCTCCGCAGGCTCGCCGCGACCGGGAGGTACACGAGCGGGTAGAGGCCGAGCGTGAGGACGATCGACGCGCCGGGGAGGCCGTGCAGCGACGGGAAGAGCGACACCCATCCGGACGCGACGACGAAGTCTGGGATCGCGACGGGAAGCACCACGAGCGCCGCGAGGGCGCGCCGCGCCGGGAGGCGGGTGCGCTCAGTCGCCCATGCGGCCCCCGTGCCGACGACGGCCGACGCGACGGTGACGACGACGGCGAGCTGCACGGTGTTCCAAAGAAGGGTGAGGGTGAGATGCCGCCAGAGCAGTCGCCAGACGTGTGACCAGCCGGAGTTTGCCGACTGGAGGAAGAGGAAGGCGAGCGGCAGCAGCACGAGGGCGACGACGGCGAGCGACGCTCCGACGAGCCACGGGCGCCGCGCCGAGCGGCGGAGCCGTGCGCTCACAGCAGCTGGGCCTCCTGGAGCAGCGCGAGGGCGGCATGGCCGTCGCCGAGCTCGGCGATCGTGAGCGGATCGGGACGCAGCTCGTCGAAGGGACGGATCGGCTGCGCCGTCTTCACCCCGGAGCCGAGCGGGTACTCGTAGCTCTGGGAGTGCGCCAGGATCTCCTCCCCCCTCCTGCTCACGAGGAAGCCGAGCAGCTCCTCCGCCGCCCGGCGGTGGCGGCTCGATCGCAGCACTGCGGCGCCCGAGACGTCGACGACGTACCCGGCGTCGCGGGGCGCGAAGTACGCGAAGGCGGAGCGCATGTGCGAGGCGCCGAGGTCGTAGCGCAGCCGGTACCAGTAGTAGTTGTCGATCACGCCGATCGCGACCTGGCCGCTGTTGACCGCTGCGGTGAGGGTCTCGTTGTCGGGGTAGACGTGACTGCCGGCGTTGCGATCGAGCGCCTCGAGCCAGCGGAGGGCCCTCGCATGCCCGACGGCGCGCTCGACCGCCATCACGACCGGCTGGAAGTCCGTCTCGGTCGGCGCGAGCCCGAGCTTGCCCGCATAGCGGGGGCTCGCGAGGTCGAGGACCGACCTCGGGAGCTGCGAGCGCGAGAGCAGCCTCGTGTTGTAGACGAAGCCGCTGACGCGAGCCGAGACCCCGACCCAGTCCCCGTCCGGGGAGTCGTATCGTCGAGGGACCTCCGCGAGCGTCGAGGTCCACACCTCGGCGAGGAGACCGTGGGACTGAAGATCCTCGAGGACGGGCGAGTTTTCCGAGTAGAAGACGTCCGCCGGCGAAGACCCGCCCTCCTCCACGATCTGGTCGCCCAGCTGGTCCTCGTCGCCGTTGCGGACGAGGACACGGATCCCGGTCTTCTTCTCGAATGCGGCGACGAGCGCGTCGGTCGTCTCCGGGTGCTGACCGTTGTACAGGGTGATCGTCACCCGGCCGGTGCGAGGCGCCGCAGCGGCGACAGCTGCGAGCCCGAGGAGCCCGGCGAGCCCGGCGAGCCCGAGGAGGCTCGCCAAGATCGTGGCGGCCGCGACGCGCACCGTCGCTTTGCGTGTGCCGGCGGGCCGCATGCGATCTACCTGCCAATATACGGTCATCCTCACAGGGTGAGTTAACACTACTTTAGATCAACCGCAAGGCACGGCTCGCCGCTGGGAGCCGCCTGGCTACGCTCCAGGACGGTGCCCGACGGCTTCCACCCACCTTTGGAGGAGTACCTGCGAGCGATCTACGAGCTCGAGGAGGAGGGCGTCGACGTCATCCGGGCCCGGCTCGCCGAGCGCCTTCACCACACCCCGGCGGCGGTGACCGAGATGGTCCGGCGGCTCGTCGCCGATGGCGACCTCCAGGTGGACGGCCGGGCGATCCACATGACGGTCGAGGGGAAGCAGCGCGCCCGCAGCGTCGTGCGCCGGCACCGCCTAGCCGAGCGGCTGCTCACCGACGTCATCGGCCTGCCGTGGTCGCGGGCCCACGTCGAGGCCGGGCGCTGGGAGCACGTCATCTCCGACGAGGTCGAGCAGCGTCTCGTCGCGCTCCTCGACAACCCGGCGACCTGCCCCCACGGCAACCCGATCCCCGGCTCGGATGCGGAGCGGCGCCCGCTCCGCTCGCTCGCCACGGCCGGCCCCGGCGAGCGCGTCGTGCTCCAGCGAGTCTCCGAGACCGTGGAGGAGGACCTCGACACGCTCCTCTACCTCGACGCCCACGGGTTCAGGCCGGGAGCCGCGGCGACGGTCACGGGCCGCGCCCCGGACGGGACGCTCACCCTCGAGGTCGAAGGCGGTGGCGGGGTCGACAGCGGGGGCGAGACGGAGCGCGGCACGATCGCGGTAGGTGCCGCGCTCGCAGCGCAGCTCGACATCGCCGCCGGCTGAGCCGGAGCCGGAGCCGGGGCCGGGAACGAGCTGCCGCCGGCTGCGCCGGCTCAGCCCCGGGCGAGCGCCCGGTCCATCGCCCTCAGCTCACCGCTCGGCACGGCGAGCGGGCCGCCGAGCACCTGGATCGACGACGTCACGCCGCCGCCCAGGCCCTTGGGCGACGCGCCAGCCGCCCTGAGCGCGCCGAGGGTGTACGCACCGGGGCCCGTGCCCGGTCCCTGCGTCAGCAGCAGCGACTCCTGCTGCCTGGCCGAGAGGGCGCCCGAGCCCAGCGCGTCGCTCCAGTACCGCCCCTGTGCGACGAGCAGCGCCGTCTCCGGCCAGCCAAGCTGGGTGGCCTCGAAAGCGGCCACGTCGGCCGCCGTCTGCTGCACGTCCTTTCCGGCGATGCGGAGCACGGAGATCGGGTCCCCGCCGACGTCGAGGGCCTCGATCCGATCGACGACGGCCGAGCTCAGGATGTGGGGACCCCCGAGCGCGATCACCTGGTTGACCCCGAGCTTCGCCAGAGCGAACCTCGCCTGGGCGCCGAGGAACGCCCCGGGCGTGAGGATCACCGGGAGCTTGTACCGGTAGGCGAGGCCGGCGGCGATGGCCGCATCCGCCCAGTCGGTGTCGCCGACGACGATCGCCGTCGTCGTGGCGGCACCTGGCGGGCGCGAAGACTCGTTGCCGCTGGTCTGGTTGTACCTCGCCTCGCTCGCGTAGGCGCCGGCGATCCGAGGCAGGGCTCCCGCGCCGTTGCCGGTGATGTACTCGTCGATCTTCGCCGCGGTCTCCTCGGCATTCTGGCCGTAGATCCCGGTGTAGACCGTGAGGTCTCGACCGGTCCTCGCCATGCCGCCACAGCGATAGGCCGGCGTCGACTTCAACGCGTCGATGACCGCCTGGCTCACGGCAAGCGGCCCCCCGACGACGTAGACCCGCTGGACCCCGCCCTGCCTGAGGGCGGCACGCGTGGTCGGCGAGAGGCTGCCCGGGGAGGTGAGCAGCACGCCGGTGCCGAGCTGCGCCTCGAGGTAAGCCGCCGAGAGGGCGTCGTAGGGGTCGGCGTCCGTCGCGAGCACCGCGGCGCCCCCGTCGGAGCACGTCGCGCGGGTCCCGGACGTGCTCACGAGGGCGGCCTTGAACTCGGCGGCGGCCGTGGCAGCCGGCGTCGCGCCGTAGATGGCGCCGCCCGACGAGGCCCCGACCCTGTAGATCACGCCACGCCCGAGGACGCTCGCCGAGCTGCCGGCGCCGGCCTCACAGCCGGCGCGGCCGGGCGACCTGGCCACCGTCGCCGTGACCCGTCCGCCCGAGGCGCCGATGCCGTCGACGTGGACGCCGCTCACGACGAAGACGGGACGCGCCCCGACCGAGCTCCCGCTGACCTCGAAGCTGAGGACGTTGCCCTGGTCCTTCGAGCTGTTGGGGTCACCCGGCGACGCGCCGAGCGCGACGTTGCCCGCCGTCACGACCGGGATGGCGCCGTTCCCGGTCGTCGCGGCGCCGTTCGACTGGCTCACCGCCGGGACGCCGTTCACGACGTCGAAGTTGTCGCCCCGCGGCAGCCTCAGGCAGACGTAGTCGTCGGCGATCGCCGCGGCGCTCGACGGCGCGATCGTGACGTCGCCGACGGCGACGTCGTCCCTTGTCGCCGGGACGACGGCGAGCGGCTGCGTCGCGCTCAGCGAGGCGGTCGGCGTCTGCGCAGAGGCTCCTGCCTCCATCGCGGCCGCCGCCGCGATGCCGACCGAGCTGGCGAGCGCCGCGGCGCCGAAGCGGCTCAGGGTCGCGGAGCCGTAGCGGTCGCGAAGGGCCTGGTAACGGTCTCGCACGGGCCGGTAGCGGTCCAGCAGGGACCGGTAGCGCTCGCCGAGCGCGCCGCGCCAGGCGGCGAGCGCCCAGTGGACGCGCCGGACTGCCAGCTTCACCGCCGTCAGCGCCTCGCCCGGTCGCATACGCCTTCCTCCGTCCGTCTCTCGAAGAGGCGCCGCCCATGGCGGGCAAGCCGCCGGGCGCCTCTCGGTCGATCTGGCACCCCCGAAAGGGCCGCATGTCGATGAAGCGCCTGCCGGTCCGGGACCTCACAGGACCCGTGGGACGAGGGGCCCCGGCGGGGCGATCCCCTCGCGCGGACCTGCACGGCCGGGTGGCCAGGCTGGCCTGGCTTCCCCCAAGTTAGCGCGCCCCCTGTCAGACGGGAACGCGCCTGCCGCCAGTGCACACGTGTGCCCAACGCCCTTCTTGGCGCGCCGAGCTCGGCACGGACACCGCCTGCACGGTTGCCAGGCAGCACGCCGCCCTCGGCGACTGCTCGCTGACCTGTGACGACGGCGCCGGTCACCGGTCCGTGCGGCCCTGCTGGCGCCAGGCGGCGCGCGAGGAGTGCCCGCTCCGCCACTCCAGGTGAATATTGGATTAGGGGTTGGTGAAGATCGCGAGACGAGGCGGGCACCTGGCGCCGAGGCCGGGAACCCGCCTGTTGGCACGGTGGCCGGATAGGTTGGCGACGTGGGCGAGCTCCACGATCTCAGCGCGCTCGAGCAGGCGGCGGCGGTCCGTCGGCGGGAGATCCGTCCGATCGAGCTCGTCGAGCACTACCTCGGGCGCGTCGAGCGCCTCGACGCCGGGCTCGGCGCCTTCGTGACCGTGACGGCGGATCGCGCCCTCGATGCCGCCCGCCGGGCCGAGGCGCGCGCCACCGGGAGCACCGCGAGCCGCGAGGGCGCCTCGGGCTCGGGGGGCGAGCTTCCGGCGCTTCTCGGCGTGCCGACTGCGATCAAGGACCTCAACCTCACCGCAGGGGTGAGGACGACCTTCGGGAGCGCCGTGACGAGGGAGTTCGTCTCGCCGGTGGACGACCACGTCGTCACCCTGCTCGCCTCGGCCGGCCTCGTCAGCCTGGGCAAGACCAACACGCCGGAGTTCGGGCTTTCCTGCTACACCGAGCCGGACGTCGCGCCGCCGGCACGCACGCCGCACGACCCTGCACGTTCCGCCGGTGGATCGAGCGGCGGCGCCGGCGCAGCGGTGGCCGCGGGCCTCGTCCCCGTCGCGCAGGGGAGCGACGGCGCCGGCTCGGTCCGGATCCCCGCGAGCGTCTGCGGCCTCGTCGGGTTGAAGACCTCACGCGGGCGCGTGAGCGGTGGCCCCATCGCGGCAGACCCCATCGGGCTCGGCGTGAACGGCGTCCTCGCCCGGAACGTGCGCGACGCCGCCGCGCTGCTCGACGCGATGGCGGTACCGATGCCCGGCGATCCCTGGTGGGCGCCGCCGCTCGGGGCGAACCAGACGTTCCTCGGCGCCGTCGACCGGCCCGGCACCGGGCTCCGCATCGGCAGGTACACGAAGTCGGCTGTCGAGGGCGCCGAGCTCGATCCGGCCTGCCTGGACGCCTTCGAGCGGGCGAGCGCGCTCCTCGAGCAGCTCGGCCACCACGTCGAGGACTGCGCACCGCCGTTCGGTCCCGACATCGTGGCGCGCTTCGAGGTCCTCTGGGCCGTCGCTGCCGCGGCCCTGCCGGTGCCGCCGTCCCTGGAGGCGGAGCTCAGGCCGCTCACCCGGTGGCTGCGCGAGCGCGGCCGGAAGGTCGGCGGCGCCGAGCTGCTGGCGGCGGCCGTCGCGGCGCAGCAGGCGGCGCGGCGGGCCGTGGAGGCAACGGCGGGCTACGACGCCGTCCTCACGCCCACCCTCGCCCAGCCCCCCGCGCTCGTCGGCGGCCTCCGCGACGACGCCGACCCGGCGGCCGACTTAGCCGCCCAGAAGCGCTTCACCCCGTACACGGCGGCCTACAACCTCACCGGGCAGCCGGCGATCTCGCTCCCGCTCCACTGGACTCCCGAGGGCCTGCCGATCGGTGTGCAGCTCGCCGGCCGGCCGGCCGGCGAGGCTGCGCTGCTCGCCCTGGCCGCGCAGCTGGAGCAGGCATGCCCGTGGAAGGGCCACCTCCCGGACTGCTGGTAGGAGCACCGGCCGGGTGGCGGGTCTGCCGCCGGGTGGCGGGTCTGCCGGCTGACCTGCACTCGATACGTCGACCGTTCAGCAGCAGGCAGGTGGCGGTGCGACGAACTCGGCGACCTCGGCAAGGACGCGGTCGAGGGCGCCCCGGTCGACGACCAGCTGCTGACGTCCGTCGCGCCGCTCGGTGCGCACGAGGCCGCTCTCCTTCAACACCTTCAAGTGGTTGCTCACCGTGGGCTGGCTCACGGTGAGCTCAGCGGAGAGCTCCCCGACCCGGCGCCCGCCGCCGGCCAGCAGGCGGAGGAGCGCGAGCCGGGTGGGGTCGGCGACGGCACGCACCTGGCGGCCGAGGAGCGCGGCGCGCTCACGTTCTGCCACGGCCAGGCCCGGCGGCGCGAAGCTCACGAACAGGACATCGGTCACGTCGACGACCGAGAGCTTGGCGGCAAAGCGTGAGATCGCGAGCAAGCCCGGCGTCGTCGCGACCATCGCGCGTCCGGGACCCTCCCGCAACTGATCGAAGTGGAACAGGTTGCAATCCGGCGGCAGCAGATCCAGCCACGGGGTGCCTGCCGCCAAGAGCCCGTCGAGACGGGCGCTCGCGGCCGCCTGGGCGGGCAGCTCGTCTCGCCAGGTGCCGTCAAGCGGCGACCAGACGTCCTCCAGCAACTGCGCGTAACGGTTGCCCAGGGCGCGATCCCGGCGCAGGTGCGCGAGACGCATGAGCAGCCGCGCCCGGTTGGACGGCGACTCGGACCCGAGCCGCAGGTCGGCGGGCACGCTCCCGGCGGCGCCGCGAACCGCGTCGAGGAAGGCCGGAAGCGGAGGTTCGCCTGCGAGCACGCCGCCGAAGTGGGCGAGCACGACGAGCTCGTCGTAGTGCGCGCTGCCGTCGTCCCAGAAGCTGGCGACCCGCTCACACAAGGCGGGATCGGCGACGTAGAGCTCGGCGAGCTCGGGGTGGCGCTCGCGCGCCTGCGCCTCTGTCGCGGCGAGCAGCGCCCAGTACACCTCGCTCGCGAGGGAGAGGACCACCTTGGAGGGCGAGGGCTCGCCTTCGGGTCGGGAACCGTCGTCCAGGTCGACTGCCATAGTCGAACTACTATATTCACGAATAGCTTGACATGCAACTCTGCCTTCCGTACCGTACATCGCAGGAGGTGGGTGCGGTGGCTTCCTCACAGCTCGAACGACTCGCTGCCATGAAGCAGCGGGAGCTTGAGCAGGCGGCCGCCCGCTGGCGCGGGTCGCGCCGGGGCGGGTCGCGCCGGGGCGGGGCTGAGACCGCCGCGCAGTCAGCAACCGCTCGTCGACAGGCTGGTCCCGCCCGACGCAACGCCCGTGGCTGGCGCGTGCGTGCCGGTGAGGCCCTTGCGCTCGCCGGTGCCCGACTGGCCGGAATCGACGGCCGAGCCCTCGTCGAGGGCTGGCGGAGGGCCGGGTAGCGAAGACGTCAGAGCGGTCGCCAGCCGCAGCAAGGCAATGGCAGCGCGAGCGCCGGCATCTCGCGTGACGCTTCAACGAGGCGAGCGAGAACCGCCCACGCCCGCGAGCGCTCGGGCGGGCAGAACGCGCCGGTGGCGAACGCCGGACCGGTGGCAGACGCCGGACGTGATGCGCCGAGCCCAGCGCCTCACGCTGCCTGGCCGTCCCCCCCGGCTCTGTCGCCTGCAAGGAGCCGACCGCTCCCGGCAAGCGGCGGCGTGCTCGGAAGCCGCCGGGCGAGCGCGGCACCCGCCACTGCTGCAGCGAAGCAAGACCCCGCGCCGACGACGAGGCCGACGCGAGGGTCGGACTCGGCGATGACCCACCCGATGACGGGACCACCGATCGGCGTCGTGCCCTGGAACGCAAGCTGCCACAGCGCGATGGCGCGCCCGCGCATCGTCGGCACCGAGCTCAGCTGGATGGTCGAGTTGCCCGTGGCGACGAACGACACGCTCGCGTAGCCCACGAAGGCCATCCCGACGTAGGAGAGCGCGAGCAGTGGCGAGAGCGCCGTGAGAAGGATCGCCAGCCCGAAGCCCCCGGAAGCGACAAGCATCGGCCGGATCCCCGTCCGGCCGCGGCTTGCCGTGACGAGCCCGCCGAGGACGGCGCCCACCCCCATCGCGCCGGTCAGGAACCCGTAGGCCTCCGAGCCACCGTGAAAGGTGCGCTCGGCGAAGACCGGCAGGCTCACCTGGAGCTCGTAGGCGAGCATGCCGACGAGGCCCATCATGACGAGCGGCACTGCTATCTCCCGGTTTCGCGCGGCGTAGACGAGGCCCTCGCGCAGCTGGCCCCTCTCCCTCGGGACAGGGACGCTCGGCCTCAGCGTCGAGCGGTCCATGACGAGGAGCGAGGTCACGACGGCGACAAAGCTCGCGGCGTTGAGCAGGAAGCAGACCCCGTCACCGACCGTCGCGATCAGCACGCCGGCGAGCGCCGGACCGACGGCACGGGCGGCGTTCGAGGTGACGGAGTTCAGCGTCACGGCGTTTCTCAGCTCGTCCCGCCCGACCATCTCGCGGATGAAGGCCTGGCGCGACGGGGTCTCGAAGGTGTTGTTCAGCCCGAGGACGGCCGCGAGCACGCAAACCTCCCAGAACCGGACGACTCCGAGGACGGTGAGCAGGCCGAGCGCCAGCGCCTGCACGCCCATCAAGCTCTGGAGCGCGACCATCAGCCGGCGCTTGTCCACCCGGTCGGCGATCACCCCGCCGTAGGGGGCGAGGAGGAGCACCGGAAGGGTCTGGATGGCGACGACCAGCCCGAGGTCCGTGCTCGAGTGCGTGAGCGTGAGCACGAGCCATGCCTGGGCAGTCGTCTGCATCCAGGTGCCGGCCAGGGAGACCGACTGGCCGGTGAAGTAGAGCCGGTAGTTGGCGACCTTCAGCGAGGAGAACGTCCTGCGGCGAAACCGGTGCCACCAGGTCCTCACGAGCGCCGGCCCTTCAGCCGCTCGGCAAGCATCTCGATGACCGAGAGGCCGGACCTGAGCTCGGCGAGCTCGCCAGGCGACAGCTCGGCGAGCAGCGCGCTCACGGCGTCGCTCCGCTCGGTGCGGATGCGCTCGTGGAGCCGCCTGCCGGCCGCGGTGGCGACGACGTTCGCCGAGCGGCGGTCGCTCGGGTCCTGGTGCCTGGCGATGAGGCCCTGGCGCTCGAGGCGCCCGATCACCCGAGAGAGCATCGTCGGGTTCATGCCTTCGGACCGGGCGATCTCCGAGATGCCGACCGGCCCGCGCCGCGCCGTCGTCGCGAGAACGGTGGTCTCGGTCGAGGTCAGCGCCGCGCCGGCCCTCGTGCGCTCGAGGCGCCGCGAGAGACGGAACACCGCCATCCGCAGCCGGACCGCGAGGTCGTCGTCCGCCGGGTCGCTGCTCGTCACGATCCCGCCCGCCCCGCCGGTCGTCCTCGCCGCCGCAGCTTCCGCCATCGCACCCTCACGAATCAATTTGCTTGCCGAACAGCAACTACTTTAGCGCGGCGTGCTCGGCGTGCACGCTGCGGGCGATGGGCGCAGGAAGCGCGCTGCGGGCGGTGCGGTCGCTGTGGTCGCTGTGGTCGCTGTGGTCGCTGTGGTCGCTGTGGTCGGTACGGTCGCTGTGGTCGGTGCGGTCGGGGGAGACGGTTGGCTGCAGCGCCGAGGTGGAGGGGGGCTCTCTCCCCTCGCGCCGATGGCTCTTGCGCTCGAGGTCCGCGCGCGTGCG
>DAHVLW010000057.1:0-4092 GCA_027320205.1 Acidimicrobiaceae bacterium | reverse complement strand
GGACGCCAAGCACGGCAGCGTCGTGGGCGTCGCCGCGAACCCCGGCGGGGACGGCTACTGGCTCGCGACCTCGACGGGTCGGGTCTACGCCATGGGCACGGCGAGACCGCTCGGCTCGGTGCCCCCGGGCAAGCTCCAGGGGCGGATCGTCGCCATCGCCGCCTATCCGCTCGGCAGCGGCTACTGGCTTGCCTCCTCCACCGGCGCCGTCTACGGCTTCGGCGCGGCTCGCGACTACGGCTCGGTCCCCGAGCGGGTCATCCGGGGCGCCGTCGTCGGCATCGCCGCCGGGCCGGGCGGCGACGGGTACTGGCTGGCGACCTCGTCCGGCCGGGTGTTCCGCCTGGGCGCGGCACCGATCCTCCGGCCGGCGAAGGGCCGCCCCGCCGGTAGCGTGGTCGCCATCGCGGCAGATCCCTCCGGTCCTGGCTACTGGCTGGTCACGACGTTCGGGGGCGTGTACGGCTTCGGGACGGCGCGAGCGCTCCCGCCGGTGCACGGCCACCCCGTCCACGGCGTCGTCGGCATCGCTGCCGCGCCCGTGGATGCCGCGGCCGGCTACTGGCTGCTCACGGCGTCGGGGGGCGTGTACGCCTTCGGCGCGGCGCGGCCCCTCAGCCCCACCTATCCCAACCTGTCCGGGGAGACGAGGTCGGTCGGGATCGCGGGCGCGAGATGAGCCAGCCCCTGCCGACGGTGGGCCGAGAGGTTCACAGCGAGTTCCAAGGAGCTGCCAAGGAGCGCTGAAGTTCGGCCCGCGATGCTGGAGCAGACGAGCCCGGGCGCCGCGAAGGTCCGGCAGGGAGATGCCGGCGGCGCACCGGGCCGGCGTCCCGGAGCAGCGCCATCCAGACGGAGAGGACGAGGTGAGGGCGATGGAGGAGAACGGCGGGCTGCATCGGGGACCCGACGGGACGAGCGAGGAGCTGGCGGGCGGCTCGATCGACGATGCCGCCGGATCGCCGATGCCGCTGTCGATGCCCCCCTTCGGGCGGGCCCCCGACGCCGGGCCGAGCGAGCAGCCGAGGGGCCGGTCGGACGCCGGGCCGATCTCGGGCGCCGGGCCGACCTCGGGCGCCGGGCCGACCTCGGGCCCGATGCCGCTCTCGATGCCGCCGTTCGGCCCGGCGGCCGGTCACGGTGAGGCGGCCGGGTCGGTGCCCGGCGCAGCCCTGTCCCACGGCGGATCCGCCGGCGGCGGGACCGCACCGCCGTGGTACTACGGGTACTCGGCGGGTTGGCAGGGAGAGGAGGAGCCTCCTTCGACCTCGGGCCGTTCCGGCGGGCACGCCCGCAGGCGCCGCCTGCTCGGCGTCGCGGCCGCTGCGGCGCTCCTCGCCGGCGGGCTCGGCGCGGGGCTCGGCGCGGGGCTGTCCGGCAGCTCGCCCACGTCGCAGTCCCCGTCGGCGACCGGCGGAGCCGCGCCGAGCAAGCTTCCGGTGATCTCAGGCCCCTCGTCGTTGCGCACGACGAGCGCGGGCCCGACGCTGTCCACGGCGTCGATCGTCAAGGCCGTCAGCCCGGCCGTCGTCGACATCAACACCGACGTGGCGAGCGAGTCGAGCGTCGGCCAGACGCAGGCTGCCGGGACGGGGATGATCGTCACGCCGGGTGGCCAGGTGCTGACGAACAACCACGTCGTCGAGGACGCGACGAAGATCGCGGTGAGCATCCAGGGCCATCCGGGCACCTACGCGGCGAAGGTCGTCGGGGTCGACCCGACGAGGGACGTCGCGCTGCTCCAGATCCTCGGCTTCTCGGGAACCCTGCCGACGGTCCGGCTCGGGAACTCCTCGACCGTGCAGGTCGGCGACTCGGTCGTCGCGATCGGCAACGCGCTCGGGCTCGGCCACCAGCCGACGGCGGTGACCGGCGAGGTGACCGCCCTCGACCGGACGATCACCGCGAGCGACCAGGCCTCAGCCACCTTGAGCGAGACGCTGCACGGCGTGATCGAGACGAACGCCGACATCATCTCCGGCGACTCCGGCGGCCCGCTCGTCAGCTCCCAGGGTGAGGTCATCGGCATGGACACCGCCGCGGCGAGCTCGGGCGCCGGGCAGACGCTCGGCTTCTCCATCCCGATCAACGAGGCCCGCGCCATCGTCCAGCAGATGGAGCAGGGCAGGGCTGGCGGCGGAGTGATCCTCGGGCTCAGCCCGTTCCTCGGGATCTTCTACACGGGCAACAGCGGCTTCGGCTACTTCGGCTTCGGCTTCGGGAGCTCGGGCGTCCAGGGCGTCCCGGTCGCCGACGTCTCGATCGGCGGACCGGCCCAGGCCGCAGGGATCGCCGGTGGCGACACGATCACCAAGATCGACTCGACGCCCACGCCGAGCTTCTCGGTGCTGCGGAAGGTCATCGCCGCGAAGACGGCGGGCGCGCGGGTGAGCGTCACCTGGGTCGACACGAGCGGCGCGACGCACACTGCGGTCGTGACGCTTGCAGGGATTCCCCAGTAGCTCGTCCTCGAGCGGCGCGGTGGCGACCAGCTCGTGACCGGCCCGCCCCGGCGGCGCACCCCCCTCGTCGCCGGGGCCGGCCCCGTCCTCGGGCGGCCCGTGCCGGGCCGACCTCGGAGCCGCCCGGCGCGTAACCTGGCCGGAGCCGAGCGGGCGCCGAGGGCGCAGGCCGACGCAGCAGGAGGCAGGGAGCGTGGCCGAGAAGGGCGTGCAGAGCGAGGAGCGGTGGCGAGCGGCGCTCACGCCGGAGAGCTACGCCGTGCTGCGCTGCTCGGACACAGAGCCGCCGTTCAGCGGCAAGTACGTGAGCTGCCACGACGACGGCACGTACCGGTGCGCCGCCTGCGGGGCGGCGCTGTTCTCCTCGGACGCGAAGTTCGACTCCGGGACCGGCTGGCCGAGCTTCACCGAGCCCGTCCTCGCCGACGCCGTCGAGCTGCGCGAGGACCGCAGCCATGGCCTCGTGCGCACGGAGGTGGTCTGCCGGGAGTGCGGCTCCCATCTCGGCCACGTCTTTGACGACGGCCCGGAGCCGTCCGGCACCCGCTACTGCATCAACTCCCTGTCGCTGGAGCTCGACCCGGCCGAGGCGTGAGCGCCCTCAGCTCCACCGCCAGCTCTTTCGGCTGCCCTGCGCGTTGAGACGGGTGAGGTAGCTGTTGTAGGCCTCCAGGGCTTCGTCGAGGTCCTCGTCCTCGTGCTCGGCGGCTTCGAGCGGCACCGCCTCGGACGGCGCAGGTCCGAGCAGGGCGGGGGCTCCCGGCGTCGTCGCTCCGGGTCGCGCCGTACAGGGGCGAGCGGCGTCGCGCATGGCGGCTGCAACTGCCTCGGGCGTCGGCTGTCCCGCGGTGGCGCTCGGCGACGTGTCGGTGCGCTCGTGGAGGAGCTTCCACCACATGAAGACGGCGTAGCCGGAGAAAAGCGGCCACTCGACGGTGTACGCCCAGCTGAGCTCGTTGCCACCCAGGGCGCGGTGGAGCTGCCACCATCCGAGGGCGAGGAAGCCGGGAAACGCGACCGCAAGGGTCGCGTGGAGGAGGAGCGCCCGCCGCGACAGCCACCTGACCCGCACGCAACGACGTTAGGGCGCGACTCGCGGGTCTGCTTCGCACGCAGGTCGTCTCGTGGGGCATGCTCGGATGCGTGGCGGCCGGAGCGAGCGGAGGGGCGAGGAGATGATCATCGTCAAGGTCGAGCGCTGGCCGGACCACGTCGATCCCGACGACCCCCACGAACAGCACCGGCCGCACACCGACATCGCCAGGGCGGTCATCCGAAACGACCATTCCGGGACGCACGAGACCGGGAGCTACCGCGTCGAGCTCTACGACCCGCCTGCCTACAACCCCTGGGCCGGGGTGACGCTCGAGACCGAGGTGCGGGACTTCCCGCGGCGCCAGCTCGGCGCCTGGGACCTGCTCTATCGTGCGCTCGACGCGCTCGTCGGCGAGCGGAACTCGGCGCGTGAGCGCTGAGAGCGACTCGGCACTCACGACCGGGCCGCGCGAGCTCCCGTGACCGAGACGTGACCGGGGCCTGGGCGGGAGCGCCCGGCCACCGGGCCTGGCTGCTCGGCGAGGCGTTGCGGCTGCTCGAGTTCTTCCGCGCGAGCCTCGACGTCGAGGGGCGC
>DAHVLW010000049.1:0-2663 GCA_027320205.1 Acidimicrobiaceae bacterium | reverse complement strand
GGACGCCATCGGGGCCGTCCTCGGGATCGACGAGGTGCTCGCCGAGCGGGCACCGGCGGAGAAGCTCGACGTCGTCGCGGCAGAGCGGCGGAGGGCGCCCACGGTGATGGTGGGCGACGGGATCAACGACGCACCGGCGCTCGCGCTCGCCGACGTCGGCGTGGCGATGGGCGCCCGCGGCGCGACGGCCGCCTCGGAGGCGGCCGACGTCGTGCTCACCGTCGACCGCCTCGAGCGCCTCGCCGACGCCCGGTCCCTCGCCGCGCGCACCCGGCGGATCGCCCTCGAGAGCGTCGTCGCCGGCATGGGGCTCTCGTTCGCCGCCATGGGAACGGCTGCGTTCGGCTTCCTCCCGGCTGTGTGGGGGGCGATGCTCCAGGAGGGCATCGACGTGCTCGTCATCCTGAACGCCCTGCGCGCGCTTCGGTCTCCGGCGACGGGGCTCCGGCTCGGCGACGAGGCGACGGCGCTCGCCCAGCGCTTCCAGGCCGAGCACGAAGCCATCCGGGCCGCCATCGACCGCTGCCGCACCGTGGCCGACGTCCTCGGCGATCTCCCGCCGGAGGAGGGCCTTCGGGTCGTGACCGACCTTTACGACGTGCTCGTCGGGGACGTCGTCCCTCACGAGGCGGCCGAGCAGCGCGAGCTCTACCCGGCGCTCGACGCCGCGCTCGGGGGAACCGAGCCGACCGCGACGATGGCCCGGGGGCACGCCGAGATCACCCACGAGATCCGCCTGCTGGGCCGCCTCCTCGCCGACATCGGGGCAGGCCCGCCCGACGCCGAGGACATGACGGAGCTCCGGCGCCTCCTCTACGGCCTGCACGCCGTCCTTCGGCTTCACACCGAGCAGGAGGAGGAGAGCTACCTCTCCCTCGCCCCCGCCCGCGAGGCACCGGTCACGGCGGCGAGGGAGTCCTAGGCGCCTCCCGACAGCTGCCTGTCGACGGCGACGATCGCCTCCGAGAGGATGCCGAGCCCCTCCGAGGCCTCCTCCGGGGTGAGCGACATCGGCGGGGCGATGCGGAGCGTGCTCCCGTAGAGACCGCCCTTCCCGACGAGCAGCCCGCCGCGGCGGGCCTCCTCGAGGACGGCCGCCGCCGCCCGGGCGGCCGGGGTCCTCGTGCCCGGCTCGACGAGCTCGACGCCGATCATCAACCCCTTGCCCCGGACGTCGCCGACGATCCCGGCGCGACCGACCAGCCCCGACAGGCCCTGCAGGATGATCTCCCCCGTCTTCGCCGCGTTCGCCTGGAGGTCCGCCGAGAGGAGGTGCTCGAGATTGGCGAGCGCCGCCCTCGTCGACAGCGGGTTGCCGCCGAAGGTCGAGATCGAGCTTGCCCGGATCGACTCGAGCAGCTCCCCGCGCCCGACGACGCCGCCGATCGCGAGGCCGTTGCCGAGCCCCTTCGCGAAGGTGAGGAGGTCCGGGACGATCCCGTGGGCCTCGTATCCCCAGAAGTGCTCGCCCGTGCGGCCCCAGCCGGTCTGGACCTCGTCGGAGATGAAAAGGATGCCGTACTCGTCGAGCACCTTCTTCATCGCCCCGAAGAACCCGTCCGGCGGGACGACGAAACCGCCGACGCCCTGGATCGGCTCGGCGATCATGCAGGCGACGTCGCCGGAGGTCGTGGTCTCGATCACCTCGCGCAGGTCGGCGGCGCACGCCGCGGTCAGCGCCGCGTCGTCGGCGGCGCGGAAGGGGTTGCGGAACCGATCCCCGTTGTGCGCGTAGCTCACCTGGAGCGGGCTCAGGCTCGATGCCGACCAGGCGCGGTTGCCCGTCACCGACATCGCGGCGAACGACCGCCCGTGGTAGCTGTTGCGGAGGGCGAGGACCTGGCTCGACCGCCGCGCCGCGCAGGCCGACAGCAGTGCCGCCTCGTTCGCCTCGGTCCCGGAGCTCACGAAGAACACCTTGGCGTCGGGGATCCCCGAGAGCCCGGCGATGCGCTCGGCGAGCTCGACCATCGGGCGGATGAGGTAGAGCGTCGACGAATGGACCATGCGGCCTGCCTGCTCGCGGATCGCGTCCACGATCTCCGGCACGCCGTAGCCGGACATGGTCGTGAGGATGCCCCCGAAGAAGTCCAGGTACTCCCGGCCCTCCCCGTCCCGGACGCGACAGCCGTGTCCCTCGACGAGCTCTATCGGCTCCTCGTAGTACAGCGCGACCCACGAGGGGATGACGCGGCGGTGACGGGCAAGCAGCTCAGAGTGGGGCCCGGGCACGCCCGGATTATCCGGCGGCGCGGCGAGAGGGGTCAATAGACACTCTGTAGGCTCGCGGCCCGTGCATCCGACACTTCGTGCGGCGTGATCACCGTCGCCGAGGTCCTCCAGCTGCCGGAGGTCGCGATCGGCGCCCCCCGTGTCGTCGCCGGGGCCGCGGGGCTCGGCCGCCACGTCCGCTGGGTGCACATCGCCGAGGTGGACGACATCGCCGGGCTCTTGAAGGGCGGCGAGCTCATCCTCACGACGGGCATCGCGCTGCCCGACGACCCGGAGGCGCTCGACCGCTACGTCGCCGACCTCGCCGGCGCCGGCGCGCTCGGCATCGTCGTCGAGCTCGGCCGCCACTTCGCGCGCCTGCCGAGGTCGATGGCGGCGGCGGCCGAGCGCCGCGGCCTCCCGCTCGTCGAGCTGGCGCGGGAGGTCCGCTA
>DAHVLW010000042.1:0-1595 GCA_027320205.1 Acidimicrobiaceae bacterium | reverse complement strand
TCTCGATCGGGCTCGCCGCGGGCCGGCCCGAGCCCTGGCTCGCCGAGTGCGCGAGCGGCCTGTTCGACCGGGCGACGAAGCTCGGCTGGGACGCCGCCTCCGGCGGGCTCCGCTACACGGTCGACTGGGACGGCTCGCCGGTCGACGCCGACCACTACTGGTGGCCCGTGGCCGAGGGGATCGGCGCGGCGAGCTACCTCGCCCGCGCCCTCGGGGACGCCGACGGCGCCTACGAGGGCTGGTACCGGCGGTTCTGGGAGTTCGCGGCCACCCACCTCGTCGACCACGCCCGCGGGGGCTGGTACCCGGAGCTCGACGCGCAGAACCGCCGCAAGGCTCACCCGTGGTACGGCAAGCCGGACGTCTACCACGCTCTCCAGGCCTGCCTCCTGCCGCTGTTCCCCCTCGCCCCCTCCGTCGCCGCCGCGCTGCGGGCGGGAGAAGGAGAAGGGGGACACCAGGACGTGAGAGCCGTCGTCGGGGCGGCACCGACGTGGGGCGCCGACAGGAAGGAGCAGGGATGACCGGACCGTTCCTCGAAGTGGAGGCCGAGGAGCCTCCTGCCTTCGTCTTCGACCTCGACGGCACGCTCATCGACAGCGTCTACCAGCACGTCGTCGCGTGGCACGACGCCCTGCGCGAGCTCGGCGTCAACCTGCCGGTCTGGAGGATCCACCGGCGCATAGGGATGAGCGGCGGCCTGTTCGTCGAGGCGCTGGCACGCGAGACGGGGATGGCCGTCGACGACGCCGTAAGCCGGCGGATCTCCCGCGCCCACGTCGAGGCGCTGGAGCGCCAGCGCGCCTCGATCGCCCCGCTTCCCGGCGCGCAGGCGCTCCTCCAGGCGCTCGAGCGAGCCGGCGTGCGCTGGGCGATCGCGACGAGCGGGGCCTCGGAGGTGGCCTTCCCCGCGCTCGAGCTCCTCGGGGTGCCCGACGCGACGCTCGTCACGCGCGACGAGGTGCGCCACGCGAAGCCTGACCCCGACCTGTTCCTCGTTGCAGCGTCACGCCTGCACCTCCCCGCCTCGCGCTGCGTGGTCGTCGGCGACTCGGTCTGGGACCTGCTCGCGGCCCGCCGCGCCAGAGCGCTCGGCATAGGGCTGCTCTCCGGCGGCTACGGACGCGACGAGCTCGAGCGGGCCGGTGCGTACCGGATCTACGAGGACCCTGCCGACCTGCTCGCGCACCTCGACGAGGTCGGCGTCCGCCAGGTCTCCTGAGCGTCCCCGCAGGGCTGCCTCGCAGGCCTCGCAGGTGGGGCCGGCAGGGATCGAACCTGCGACCCAGGGATTATGAGTCCCCTGCTCTGACCACTGAGCTACGGCCCCGCATGTCCGGTGGAGCTCCGGGGGAGAGACTCGAACTCTCAACCCTGCGGTTAACAGCCGCATGCTCTGCCAGTTGAGCTACCCCGGAAGGTTCGTCGCGCGCCCGCGACCCCGGAGGGACTAGCCGGCTGGCCCGGCGGCGGCGGCGAGCTGCCGCGCCCCGCCAGGCCTGCCGGCGTCGATCAGCTCAGCGGGATGACCGGGATGACGGTCCGCTTCCAGGTGGCGTTCGTCACGCCGGCAAACGACGTGTACCAGGCGGAGG
>DAHVLW010000014.1:0-2157 GCA_027320205.1 Acidimicrobiaceae bacterium | reverse complement strand
CCGCGGCGCGCTCGCGCGCGCTCGGCGCCGCGGGCGGCTGAGCCAGGCGGGCGCCATCGACCCTCGGGGCGAAGCTCGCCACTGTGCGCGTTGCTCGCCTGCCCCAGTTTCCTCACCAGCCCCACTGGCCTACAGTTTGAGCGGCGGAGAGGGGTGATAGGGCTGAGCCTGCACTACTCGGGATCGCAGTACCTCACCGTGGGTGAGGTCGCGCGCATCCTTCGCGTGTCAAACATGACGGTTTACCGGCTCATCGGCTCCGGTCAGCTGCCCGCCGCGCGGATCGGCAGGTCGTACCGGCTGCGCGTCGAGGACGTCGACCGCTATCTGGCTGAGCGGTTCACCGAGGCCGGCTGAGACGCCGCGCCGTCGGCCGGGTCGGGCTGCCGGCGGACCGGCGCGCACGGGCGCGCTCGCATGACCAGCGCCGCCGGGGCGGTCAGTCGCGCCCCGCGGGCTCGGATACCCGAGCCGACGGTGACTCGCCTGCCCGTCTACCGCCGCCTGCTCGCCTCGCTCGCCGCGAACCGCGTCCCGACCGTCTCGTCCACGGAGCTCGCCGAGGCCGCCGGCGTCAACGCCGCGACGCTGCGGCGAGACCTCTCGCACCTCGGGACGTATGGCACGCCCGGCACCGGCTACGACGTCGTGCGCCTTTGCGAGATGGTCGACCGGGCGCTCGCCCTCGGGCGGGACTGGCCCATCGTTATCGCAGGCGCCGGCAACCTCGGACACGCGCTGGCGCGCTCGCGGGGCTTCACGACGGGAGGCTTTCGCGTCGCCGCGCTCGTCGACGTCGACCCGGGCCAGGTCGGGCGCACCATCGACGGCGTCCCGATCGCCCACGTCGACGACCTGCCCGGGCTCGTGACGCGCGAGCACGTGGCGCTCGGCGTCGTCGCCACCCCGGCGAGCGCCGCCGGCGACGTCGTGCGGCGCCTCGCCGGGGCGGGGGTGCGCGCCATCCTGAACTTCACGCCGGCCGTCGTTCCCTCGCCGGAGGGGGTCCTCGTCCGGAGCGTCGACCTCGCCGCGGAGCTCCAGGTGCTCACGTTCCATCTCGCGCGCACCGGGGAAGGGCTCGCGAACCTCGCCGGCGACGCAAGCGCGGAGGCGCCCGCGGACGGACCGGCCGGGCCGTCGCAGTAGCCTTTCGGCGGCGGGAGGAGGTCGTGGCCGTGTCGCTGGTCGCTGTCGGGCTGAACGAGCGCGAAGCACCGCTCGACCTGCTCGAGCGCCTGGCGATCGGCGGCAGCGAGCTGCCGAAGGCGCTCACGACCCTGTGCGACAGCCCGCACCTCTCGGAGGCGGCGGTGCTGTCGACCTGCATGCGGACCGAGGTCTACGCGGTCCTCGACCGGTTCCACGACGGCCTCGCCGACATCAATGCCTTCTTCCACGGACGCGCCGGTACCTCGCCGGCCGGCGTCTCGGCGCTCGAGGAGCACCTCACCGTCTACTACGACGACGCCGCGGCGAAGCATCTGTTAGAGGTCGCCGCCGGCGCGGACTCGGCGCTCTTGGGCGAGGGCGAGATCCTCCGCCAGGTGCGGCACGCCGGTGAGCAGGCCCGAGTCGAGCGGGCGGCGGGACCGGTGCTCGGCGGCCTGTTCCGTCACGCCGTCGAGGTGGGCAAGCGCGCCCGGAGCGAGACGGGAATCGCCCGGGGCGTCACCTCGCTCGCCCACGTCGCCGTCGCGCTGGCCGCCGAGCGTCTCGGGGGCGGGATGGACGGGGCGAGGATCCTGCTCGTCGGCACCGGGGAGATGGGCGAGCAGATGGCCGCGGCGCTCGGGGCTCTGAGGGGCTGGCGGGAGGTCGTCGTGCTGGGTCGCGGCCGCGCCCGGGCCGAGCGGCTCGCCGCCGACCTCGGAGGCACTGCCGCCGGCCTCGGCGCCCTGGAGCCGGAGCTCCGTCGTGCCGACGTGCTGCTCACCGCGACCTCCGCGTCCGGGGTGCTGCTCGACGCGGCAGCGGCGAGGCGCGTCCTCGCGGCCCGGCGCGGGCGGCCGCTCCTCGTCGTCGACGCCGCCGTCCCGCGCGACGTCGACCCGGGGGTGGGCGGGCTCGACGGCGTCACGCTGCTCGACATCGACGCGCTCGGCGCCTATGCCGAGGCCGGGATGCAGGCGCGCCGCGGCGAGGTCGCGCGCGTCC
>DAHVLW010000006.1:0-2186 GCA_027320205.1 Acidimicrobiaceae bacterium | reverse complement strand
CCCGGGCGAGCACCGTCGCGGTCGTCGTCCCGTCACCGGCGACGTCGTTGGTCTTGGTGGCGACCTCCTTGGCGAGCTGCGCGCCCATGTTCTCCCACGGGTCCTCGAGCTCGATCTCCTTGGCGATCGTCACGCCGTCGTTGGTGATCGTCGGCGCGCCCCGCTTCTTGTCGAGGACGACGTTGCGGCCCTTGGGGCCAAGGGTCACCGCGACCGCGTCGGCGAGCTTGTCGATGCCCGCCTCGAGCGATCGCCGCGCGTCCTCGTCGAACTTCAGGATCTTCGCTGGCATGGAACCTCCTGGGTGTCCGAGCGAGGCTCGGCTACTGCTCGACGACGGCGTAGATGTCGCGCGCCGAGAGGATCACGTACTCGACGCCCTCGACCTTGTACTCGTTCCCGCCGTACTTGGAGTAGATGACCTTGTCGCCGACCTTCACATCCATCGGCACGCGCTGGCCGTCCTCGAACTTGCCGGGGCCGGCGGCGACGACCTCGCCCTCGGTCGGCTTCTCCTTGGCCGTGTCCGGAATGACGATCCCGGACGCGGTCATCTGCTCTTCCTCACTCGGCTTGACGACCACGCGGTCCTCGAGCGGACGAAGCTTGAACGCCATTCGCTCCTCCTTGCTGCTCGTCTCCACCCCGTTGTGCTTAGCACTCGCTAGCCGCGAGTGCTAACAGTCTATCCAGGCGAGCGCGAAGGAGTCAACGGGAGGTCGGGGGAGCGTCGCCCGGACATCAAGGAGGGTGGCCGCCCGGTCGATCCCTCGGAGGTGCAACGCCATCGCCGCACCCGCCCGCCCGGACCGGGCGATCTCGTCGCGATCGCCCTGACGCTCGCGCTGTTGACGGGGGCGCTCGGCAGCCCGGGCACCCCCATGCGCCCGGCCGGGGCACGCGCGCCCGCCGACGCCGGGGCGAAGGTGCGGCTCCCGCCCCCCGTCCCGTGTCCCTCGTGCTGGCGCCCGCCCCTGCGAACGAGCTGGCAGATCCAGCTCGACGGGCCCATCGACGCCGCGGTCCGGGTCGGGATGATCGAGGTCGACCTCTTCGACACGCCGGCCTCGACGGTCGCCGCGCTCCACGCGCGCGGCATGCGGGTCCTCTGCTACCTGGACGCCGGGACCTGGGAGCGCTGGCGCCCGGATGCCTCGCGCTTTCCGGCCTCGGTCCTCGGCCGGCCCGACGCCGGCTGGTCGGGGGAGCGGTGGCTCGATGTCCGACGGCTCGGCGCCCTGGCGCCGATCATGCGCTCCCGGCTGGAGCGCTGCCGGAGCAAGGGGTTCGATGGGGTCGACCTCGACAACGTCGACGGGTACGCGAACCCGACCGGGTTCCCGCTGACGGCCACCGATCAGCTCCGCTACGACACCTGGCTCGCGAACGAGGCCCACCGGCTTCTGCTGGTCGCCGGGCTGAAGAACGACCCCGGCCAGGTCCCCGGACTCCTCCCGTACTTCGACATGGCGCTCGACGAGCAGTGCTTCCAGTACGGGACCTGCCGGCGGCTGCTGCCCTTCGTTCGGGCCGGCAAGCCGGTGTTCGACATCGAGTACGCCCTGCCGCTCTCGGCGTTCTGCCCCCGCGCCGACGCGCTCGGGCTGAACGCCATTCGCAAGCGCCTCGCCCTCGGAGCCTGGCGGGCACCCTGCCCCTGACCTCCGGGCGCCCGGGCCACGGCGACCGGCGACGCGCGCCCGGGACCCCGGTAGACTTCGCCGCCGTGGAGCTCTCGGGCCGCGCGCTCGCCGGGACCATTCGCTCGGTCGCCCCGCTCGAGGGGGCGCGCGTGCCCGCGTACCGCCTCGAGATCGACTTCGGCCCGGCCGGCGTCCGTTCGAGCTCCGCACAGCTCACCGACCGCCACGCGCCCGAGGACCTCGTCGGGCGCCAGGTCGTCGCGCTCGTCGACCTCGGGCAGAAGCGCATCGCCGGCTTCGTCTCGGAGGTGCTGGTGCTCGGGCTCCCCTCGCCGAGCGGGGTCGTGCTGCTCGCCCCCGACGCCCCCGTCGTCGACGGCGCCGAGGTCTTCTGACCCCTGCGACCCCGGCGCCGGCCGGGAGCTACCGCCGGTAGGTCGGCGCCGGGCGCCAGATGCGGGCCAGCATGGGCACGGCCACGAGCACGAAGATGACTCCGTAGAGGACCCGCACGCCGGTGCCGTCGACGCCGGCCCAGCCGTA
>DAHVLW010000004.1:0-8074 GCA_027320205.1 Acidimicrobiaceae bacterium | reverse complement strand
GACGGCTTCGCCCGCTCCTTCCAGGCACCGGCCTTTGCGCTCGCCTCGACGAGCCGGATCGCCGAGGTGCTCGTCGCCGACCTGGCGACGATGTTCACCTCGGCGCTCGAGATCGCAGCACCGATACTCGCCGTCCTTTTCGCCACGGAGATACTGCTCGCGCTGCTCACGAAGGCGGCGCCGCAGATGAACGTCTGGTTCCTCGGCATGCCGATCCAGATCTTCCTGGCCCTCGCGCTCGTGGCGATCGGCGTCTCCGTGCTTCCCGGCTACCTCGGCAGCCTGCTCTCGCGCGTGCTCGCCGACAGCACCCACCTCTTCGGCGGGAGGTGACGTGGCGCTCGAGGACAAGCACAGCCGCACGGAGCCGCCCACGCCGAAACGCAAGCGGGAGGCCCGCCAGCGCGGTCAGGTCGCCCGCTCCCCCGATGTGGCCGGCTGGGCGGCGGCGCTCGTGGCGACCTTCCTCCTCCCCTGGCTCTTCCGGACCGGCGAGCACCACGTCCTCGGCGTCGTCGCCCAGTCGGCGAACGTCATGCGCCACCCGAGCGCCCCGGGCGCCTACTCCGTGCTCAGGTCCGGCCTCAGCGCCGTGATCGACGTCGTCGCGCCGATCGGGGCGATCTTCGTCGCGATCGCCATCGTGGCGAACGTCGCCCAGGTGGGACGGTCCTTCTCGCTGAAGGCGGCGCGCCCTCGCATGAGCAGGATCAGCCCGAAGTCCGGCATCCGCAACCTCTTCGGCACTCAGATGCTCCTCCAGCTCGCCAAGCAGACGATCAAGGTGGTCCTGCTCGGCCTCGTCGGCTACCAGTCCGTCACCGCCCTCTATCACGCCGTCGCCGGCGCCCGGCCGGTCGGGCTCACCCCCATCCTCGGCTTCACCGTGAGCTCGATCCTCAGCTTCATACGGGTCGTCGCAGCGGTCAGCCTTGCGATCGGCCTCGCCGAGTTCGCCTACCAGAAGCACAGCCTCACCCAGAGCCTGAAGATGACCAAGGTCGAGGTGAAAGAGGAGGCAAAGTCCTCCGAAGGCGACCCGTTGACCCGTGGTGAGGTGAGAAAGCGCGGCTACGTCATCGCCCGCTCGAAGATGCTCGCCTCGGTCCGGATGGCCGACGTCGTCGTGACGAACCCGACGCACTACGCCGTCGCGCTCGAGTACCGGCCCGGGACCGGCTCCGCGCCGCGCGTCGTCGCCAAGGGCGCCGGCGCCCTGGCACGGGCAGTACGTGACCGCGCGTCCGAGGCAGAGGTGCCCGTCGTCGAGGACCCTCCCCTCGCTCGCTACCTCTACGCGACCTGCGAGGTCGACCAGCAGATCCCGACGGAGATCTACCTTGCAGTCGCCCGCCTGCTCGCATTCGTCTACGGCCTGCCCGCCCCGGCGCGCACCGCCATGGTCCATCGGCCGGCCCACTCCGATCTCCCGACCGAGCTCGACGCGCTCGCCGGGCTCGCCGCAGGCAGGCGGCGGCGTGCCGAGCAGGTGCTCTCCGGCGCGACCGGCTGAGCCGTCAGGCGGTCTTGTCGAGATAGAGCGCGACCATCGCCCGCCTGAGGTGCGGATCCCGGTGCATCGCCCCGGAGATGATGCCCATCCGCTCCCGTAGCGCCACCTCGAGGTCGCGCTGCTCGGCGAGGACCTGCTTGGCACGCGCCTCGAGCTCCGCCGGGAGCGGGGCGTCCGGGAGGGCCACCCGGTAGGGCTCGGGCATCGAGCCGGAGCGCTCGAGCCCGGCACGGATCTCTGCGACGTGGCGCTCCAGCTTGACCAGCGCCTCCTCCCAGGACGGGCTCGGCACCACGTCGCCGGATGCGACGGGCAGCGCGGTGGCTGGGGGCGCCTCGACGCCGAACGCTGCCGTCGTATCGCCTCGCGGCGGCGGCTCAGCCGGCATGCGCCGGCTCCAGGGATCGACCGACCGGCGCCGGTCCCGCCGTCACGGTCTGCGCCATCGCGGCGCGATTCGCCGCGCCGATCCTGCCGATCAGCAGCTGGACGTCGGGTACGAGCGAAGGGTCCTTGCGGAGGTTCGACTCGACCAGCCGCTCCAGGCAGAAGCCGTAGACGCCCCGCAGTGCCTTGCCCAGCTCGCTCGAGGCGTCGAGCGGGTCGCGAAGCGCCATGATGACCTCTTGCGCGTGGACGAGGCTGTCGGAGATCTCCTTGTAGTCGCCCGCCGAGAAGGCGAGCTCGGCGGAGGCGAGGTCCCGCTGGACCTGGTCGAACAGCATGAGCAGCCGCTGCGCCGGGCTCGCCGTGCGCACCTGGTCGGCGAGGTAGCGCTGCAGCATCGCTGCGCTGGCGGCGTCGTCGGTCATCTTCCCCGTCCTTCCGCTCGGCCCCTAGGGCAGCTGGGCGATCTGGCTCGAGAGCGCGGAGCTCTCGCTCTTCAGCTGGCCGAGGGTCGACTCCATCTTCGCGAACTCGTTCTGCAGGAGGGTCTGCTGGCTCGACTCGAGCTGCTGGTAGTTGGAGATCTGCCCGTTCAGGCCTTGGGACTCCGCGGTCAGGCTGTTGATCGCCGTCGTGACCCAGCCGGTGCTCGGGTCCGACGCCTCCGACGCGAGCGTCTGCAGCTGCTGGGCGAGGCCGGGCGTGTAGTCGAACGTGCCGAGGTTCGTCGTCGAGCTGATCCCTGTCGCCGTCACCTGGAGCGTGAGGCCCGCGAGCGTCGGATCGCTCGTCGGCGCCGAGAGGAACTGTCCCGACCCTGTCGCTGCGACGCCGTTGATCGTGCCCTGCACGTCGGTGCCCGTGTAGGTCGTCGGCGTCCCCGCCGTCGGTCCGCCGAGGCCCGTCGTGCCTGATCCGGTGGCAGTCGAGCTCACCTGGAAGCTCGCCGCGCTCCCGTAGCCGCTGCTCTGCAGCTCGAGCTGCGTCCCGCTGCCGACGACCGACGCCGTCACGGCAAGGCCGTTGGCGGCGAACTGCTGGTTGAGCCCCGATGCGATCTGGCTCAGCGACTCGCCGACCGTCGTCGAGTAGGTCGCCGTCTGACCGGCAGCTGTGACGCTGAGCGTCTCGGCCGTGCTCACCGTCCCAGAGGAGAGGGTCGAGCCGGTGTCGGTCGCCTGGGTCGCCGACTGGCTGATCTGGACGGCGTAGCTGCCGGCCTGCGTCCCGTTCCCCGCGTAGACGAAGGAGACGTCCCCGGCGTAGCCCGGCGACGCCGGCGAGAACGTGCCGCCGGCGGTGAAGAGGCCCTCGACCTGGCTCGGGTTGGACTGGAAGGCCGACTCGAACTTCGACTTGTCGAAGCTGAGCGTCCCGTCGGAGCCGACGGAGATCCCGGCGATCAGAGAGTTGCCGTAGCCGGAGGTCCCTGCGGTGCTCGCGAACATCGAGAGGATCGACTGCTGGATGTTCTCCAGGACCGACGAGCCCATCAGCGGTCCACCGGTCTTCGTCGCCTCGTTGTACCCGGCGTACTTCTGGATGTCGGAGAGGACCTGGTTGGCGGCCGACACGAGGCTCGAGACGTTGCTCGCCTCGCCAGAGACGTCCCGGGTGACGCTGACCGTCGCCTGGCCGGTCGAGGCGACCGTGACGGCCGTGCCGGAGAGGATGTTCGAGAACGTGTTCGTCGCCGAGCTGAGCTGGTAGCCACCGGTGCCGCCCACGGTCACGAGCGCGTCCTGCGCCTGGGCGATCGTGGCGAGGCCGGCGAGCGGTCCGCCGGAGAAGTCCGTCGGGTCGACGCTCACCGCCCCGGCAAGACCGGTGTTGTTCGCCGACACCTGGAGGAGGTAACCACCCTGGGCGTCCTGGACGGCTGTCGCCGTCGCGGCGAGACCCGAGCTGTCGATCGCCTGCACGACGTCGGAAAGGGTGCCCCCGCCCGTCGAGACGAGGTCGGCGGTCGCGCTCCCCGCGGTGACGAGCGAGCCGGTCTCCCCCGGGCTCGAGGCGACCGTCGCCGTGATCGCGCCTGACGGCGCGGCGAGGCTCACCTGCTCACCCGGGGTGATGGCGCTGAGCGTCGTCGAGGTGCCGTCGACCGTGACGACGGCGTCTGTCCCGGTGCCGGACTGGCCGGCACTGAGCCCGAGCGTCGAGGCGGCGTCGCCCCCGGTGACCGAGAGCGAGGCGGCGCTCCCCTGCTCTGTCGTCGAGAGCTCGAGCGCCCCGGCCGAGGTGAGCGAGGCCGTGACCCCGGCGCCCGCGGCAGTCGCCGCGCTGTTGATGGCGTCGACGAGCGCCTGGGGCGTGTAGCCACCGCTCGGCGAGGCGCCGAGCGTGAGCGCATAGGCGGTGCCGTTCACGCTGAGGTCCAGCGTGTCGTTCGATCCCGTCGTGATCGTCGTGCTCGAGGAGAGCGCCGACGAGCCGGTCACGGACCCGGCGGACGACGACTGGGTGACGTCGATCGTGTGCGAGCCGAGGGCGAGCGAGCCCGAGGCGGCGAGGCCGCTGAAGCCGAGGGCGGCGCCGCCCACTCCGACCAGCAGCGACGAGGCGCTCGTCACGATCTCGCCTGTCGAGGAGACGGTGCCGGTCGAGGCGAGCACGTTGCCCTGGGCGAGCTGGTCGACGGTGAAGCTGGCCGTGCCAGCTTGAGCGCCGGGCGAGCTCGTCGCGCTCGCGACCGCGGTGTCCGAGGAGCTCGCCGTCATCAGGTTCCAGCTCGAGCTCGTGCTGAGCGCCTGGGCGGCGGTGAGCAGCGACTGGAGGTCGGTGTTGATCGCGCCGTAGTCCGACGCGTTGGTGTTGAGCGTCGACTGCTGGTTCTGCAGGTCGGTGATCGGGACCTGGTAGGCCTGGAGGAGCGCCTGGATCACGGCCGAGGTGTTGATCCCCGAGACGAGCCCGTTGACGACGAGCGGCGCGCTCGACGAGGTGGTGGACACGCTGCTGGTCGTCACGTTCTCGTCTCCTCGACCCCCGGACGGAGCTCTCTTGATCCCTCCCCAGCGCTCCGACGAGGCGCCCGAGAGGTGGACGCCCGGCCGCCCCCTCGGGTCGCGAGCACCCGGGGAGGCGGCCGGAGCGAGCTATCAGATGAGCTTTTCGACTAGCGCTGGCGCCTGCTGCGCTTGGGCCAGCATCGCCGTGCCCGTCTGCATCAGGATCTGGTCCGTGGAGAAGACGGTCATCTCCTGGGCCATGTTGACGTCGACGAGCTGGCTGTTCGCGGCCGAGAGGTTCTGCTGGCCGACCGTGAGGTTCGCCGCGATCGCCTGCAGCTCGTTCTGGATGGCACCGACCTGGGCTTCGATCGCGTCGACCGAGGCGATCGCCGCCTGGACGAGCTGGATCGCCGCCGAGGCGGCGGTTGCGCTGCCGACGGAGGCCGCCGAGGTCCCGATCCCGAGGGCCCCGGCCGAGGCGCCCTGGATCGAGAACGAGATCTGCTGGCTTCCATAGGCGAATGCGCCCACCTGCAGGACCTGGTTGGAGAAGGTGCCGTCGAGCAGGTTGGTCGTGCCGTAGCTCGTCGTGTCGGCGATCTGGTTGATGTCGGACTGGAGCGCCTGGAACTCCTGCTGGTTCGCCTGCAGCGACGTCGTGTCGTTCGTCGCGCCGTTCGCCGAGGAGATCGCGAGCTGGTTCATCGTCTGGAGGATGCTCGAGATCTGGTTGAGGGCGCCCGACGCCGTCTGGACGAGCGAGACGCCGTCCTGGGCGTTGGAGATCGCCTGCTGATAGCCGTTCGCCTGCGACTCGAGCGCCTGGCTCTGGACGTAGGCGGCCGGCCCGTCGGCCGCGGTCTGGATCGCCAGGCCGGAGGACAGCTCCTGGATCGCCTGGCTCATGTTCGTGTCCGTCGCGTTCAGGTTGTTGTACGCGGCGATGGCGGAAAGGTTGGTGTTGACGACGAGAGAAGACATCCTTGTTCCTCGATTCTCGTTCCGGCGGGCCGCTTCCCTGCGGCTCGTTCCTGCGGTGTTGCCCTGACCGGACCGGGTGGCCCGGGGCCCCTCGGGGCCACAGGTTCTATCGGCAGGCGGCGGCGGGACTTGAAGGATCTCTCTTTCCGGCCGTAAGGACCGGCACGGTGGCGTTCGCATGTCACCACCCGAGTCGCGAGCAACACGGGAGGACGGATGCCGAGGAGCACCGCGGTGACGCTCTGCGTCGTCGCCGGGCGCGATCGGAGGCGCACCAGGGCCTTCCTCTCGGAGGTCGCCGACGCGCTCGGTCCCGAGGACAACCTCCTCGTCGTCGGCGAAGGTCGACCGCCGGCGAGCACGGTGTCGGCGTGGCGCCTGCCCGGGGCGGCAGGCAAGCTCAGACCGGCGCACGGCGTTACCCCGCCACGGTTGCGACCGGTCGTCGTCTTCCTCGAGGACCTGCTCGAAACGTCGCCCGGATGGCTCGAGATCCTCGTCGGCGCGCTGGACGACCACGCAGTCGCGGCGGTCGCCCCCCGGACGAACGCCGCTGACGGCGACGAGCTCTACGTCGGCGTGCCGTACCGCCCGAGCGAGGCCGGCATCCGCCGATCGTTCGCGCGCGATCTCGCACGCGCACGGCGCGGCGATCTCACAAGGGTCGAGAGGCTGCGCGGACCCTGCCTCGCCGTCAGGCGGGAGGCGGTGGAGGGCGGTGGCGGGATCACCGCCGCCCTCTCCGACGGGTTCGAGCCGCACTCCCTCACCCGCCCGGCGACGCTGGGCGGCGGCACCCTTGCCGTCGCCGAGGGCGCCTATCTCCACCACCAGGGAGGCGCCTCCCTCCGACCCGACCCACGGCGCGCCGGGTACCCCTTCCTCAGCGCCTGCCTGATCGTCCGTGACGAGCAGGAGGAGCTCCCCCGCTGCCTCGCCTCGATCGAGGGCATCGCCGACGAGGTGGTCGTCTACGACACCGGCTCGACCGACCGGACGCTCGAGATAGCCCGGTCCGCCGGTTGCCGGGTCGTCGAGGGCTACTGGAACGACGACTTTGCCCGCGCCCGGAACGACGCCCTGGCGCACTGCAAGGGCCAGTGGATCCTCTGGCTCGACGCCGACGAGTCGCTTCACTGCGAGGACCCCGGGGAGTTCCGCTCGTCGCTGCTCACCGAGCCGGCGTCGCGCGAGGCATTCGTCGTCCTCATCGAGAACCTCAACGGCACCGAGGCGGGCTCGACCTTTACCCACCCGGCGTGCCGCCTCTTCCGCCGCGCCTTCGGGCACTGGGAGGGTCACCTTCACGAGCTCGTGCGCGCACGCGAAGGCACCGGGGAGCTGGAGCGGGAGATGTCCTCAGCGGTGAGGATCTTCCACCGCGGCTACCTCCAGTCCCACATCGCGGGGCGCGCGAAGGCGGAGCGCAATCTCCGGACCGCCTTCGGCGACCTTGCCGGGGGCTCCAATCTCGAATGGGGGTTCCGTCTCTCGAACCTCGGGCGCTCCTATGCGCTGGTCGGCCAGACCGAGGAGGCGCTCGAGCACTGCCGGCGAGCGGTCGAGGTCACGACAGAGGCGTCGGTCCAGCGCCTCGCCCTCCGGACGATCATCCACGCGTTGAACACGCTCGGCCGGCCCGAGGAGGCGCTCGAGGAGGTCGAGCGGCTCCGGAGCATCTCGATCGACGGGACGCTGGGCGACTCGCTCGCTGGAGGCACGTACCTGGCGCTCGGACGCCACGCGGACGCGCTCGCAGCATTCGAGCGGGTGGGCAGGACGATCGACGAGGACGGTTTCGAGTACTCACCGGCGTTCGTCGCGACCGGAAAGGCCGAGGCGCTGCGCGCGCTCGGACGGCCGGACGAGGCCGCCGATGCCCTGCTCCAGAGCATCGTGGAGACGGGCGGCATCGACGCCCACCTCGGAGCGCTCATCGAGACCATGGAGGAGGCGAGCCGCGACTTTGCCGAGATCCTCGACGCGGTGTCGCCGGAGCGGATCGGCGCCTTCGTGCCGCAGCTCCTGCAGCTCAGGCCCTACGTCGCCGACCGCGTGCTCGAGGCATGGTGGCAACGGGACCCGAGGGAGCTCTCCATCCTCGCCGCCGCCGGCCGCGTCGCCGAGCGGCTCGAGATCACACGTCAGCTCGTGTGGTCCTCTCGACTTCGCGACGTCGGCTTTCCGATCGCATGCCCCCTTGTCGCGACGGCGTCCGACTCGAGCAAGCCGTCCCGGG
>DAHVLW010000030.1:0-3404 GCA_027320205.1 Acidimicrobiaceae bacterium | reverse complement strand
GGTCCCCGGCTGGCTGCCGTCCGTCGGGGCGCCGAGCACGACGATCGCACGGGCCCCGGGGAGGACGCCACCCGCCGCGGTCGGCAGGTGCGACGCCGAGACGACCTGGAAGCCGCTGACCACGACGTAGACGACCGCCGCGAGCACGGCGAAGTACGCCAGCTTGAAAGCCCACTTGATCGGTGCGAAGAGCAGCATCGGCGACCTCCGTCGTCAGCCGGCGCCTCGACCGGCCCCGTCGGTGGGCTGTGCCGCGGCCCCTGGCCCCGCCGCGGCCCCGTCCAGCGCCGAGAGGACGCGCCCGACGGCCCGCTCGCGCCCGAGGACCTCGAGCGACTCGAACAGTGGCAGGCCCACGGCGCGCCCCATGGTCGCGACCCGGACGGGCGCCTGCGCCTTCGCGAGCTTGCGCCCCGACGCCTCCGCCACCGCGGTCACGACGGCTCGGATCGACCCCGCGTCCCAGTCGCAGACCCGGAAGCCGTCCGCCACCTGCTCGAGCAGCGCGCGCGCCTCGGGGTCGCCGGCGATCGACCTGGCGCGGTCGTGCTCGTCGACGACGAAGGGCTCGGCGAAGAGGAACTCGACCATGCCCGCCACCTCGCCGAGCGTCGCGACGCGCTCCTGGGCGAGCGACGCGAGCTGCTCGAACTGCGCCTCGTCGAATCGCCCGGGCGGCCAGGGCGCGCTCGGTGGTTCGAGGAACGGGAGCGCACGCCGCACGAACTCTTCCCTGCCGAGCGCGCGCACGTACAGGCCGTTGAAGTGCAGGAGCCGTCGCTCGTCGAAGTACGCCGGCGAGTTGTTCACCTCCTCGAGGCGGAACTCGGCGACGAGCTCGTCGAGGTCGAGCACCTCCCGGCCGTCCGCCGGGGACCAACCGAGCAGCGCCAGGTAGTTGCGCATCGCCTCCGGCAGGATCCCCATCGCCCGGTAGTCCTCGACGGCGACACGGTCCCGCCGCTTCGACAGCTTCTGGCGCTTCTCGTTGACGAGCACCGGGAGGTGCGCGAAGACCGGGGGCGGCCCCGCGCCGAGTGCCTCCCAGAGCATGACGGCCTTCGGAGTCGTCGGAAGGTGCTCCTCGGCGCGGATGACGTGCGTGATGCCCATCGAGATGTCGTCCACGACCACGGCAAGGACGAAGAGCGGGTCGCCGCTCGACTTGACGACGACGAAGTCCTCGATCGTCGAGTTGGGGAACTCGACGTCGCCGCGCACGACGTCGCGCACGAGCGTCACCCCGTCGTCGGGCGTGCGGAACCGGAGCGCCCTGCCCGGGCCCGGCGCCAGCCCGCGTCCCCGGCAGTGGCCGTCGTAGCCGGGGGTCGCACGCCCGGGATTGCGCGCCTCGACGTCTGCACGGGTGCAGTCGCAGGCGTAGAGCCGTCCCGCGACGAAGAGCTCGGCGGCGGCTTTCTCGTAGAGCGGCAGGCGCTCGGATTGGCGGTAGGGTCCCTCGTCCCAGCGGATGCCGAGCCACTCGAGGGCGGCGAGGATGCCGGAGATCCACGCGTCGTCGCTGCGCTCGCGGTCGGTGTCCTCGATCCTCAGCACGAGCGCACCCCCGAGCCGGCGGGCGAAGAGCCAGTTGTAGAGGGCAGTACGCGCCCCGCCGACGTGGAAATAGCCCGTCGGGGACGGCGCGAACCGGACGCGGGGCGGACCGCCCGTCGCCGTCACTCCTCTTCGAGGCTGATCGCCCGGGTCGGGCAGCCGGCGACCGCCTCGTCCAGCAGCCACCGCAGATCCTCGCCCGGGTGCTCGTCGAGCACGTAGAGGAAGCCGTCGTCCCTGACCTCGAAGACCTGCGGGAGGATCCCCACGCAGACCGCGTTGCTCTGGCAGCGGTCGTAGTCCACGACGACGCGCATGGATCCCTCCTCGGATGGCGGCCGCGCCTCCACTGGCGACCCGCTCCCCGGCCGGCCGCCCGAAAGAGCGTACCCAGCGCACACCGTGGCGGGCGGCATGTCCGGTACGCTTCCGCGCCCGTGCAGACGCTGCGTCGCCACGGCCGGGCGCTGCTCGCACTCCTGCTGCTCTCCGGGGCGGGCGTCGGGGCTGCGGCGGCGAGCGGTGCCTTCTCCCCGGGCGGCCCCACCCCCGCGCAGCGGGCCGCGGCGGCTCGTGCCCGTGCGGCCGCAGCTGCAGCGCAGCGTTTGCGGCTCGCAGAGGGGCACCTCGTCGACGGCGCGAGATCCCTCGTCGACGTCGAGCTGCCGTCTCGAAGCGGCGCGGCGGAGCCGGCGCTTCCCCCGGCGCTGTTCTCCGCAGAGCTCGACCCCCACGCCGTCTACGGCTTCGTCCCCTACTGGAACCTCGGCTCCCTCAGCACCGCCGACTTCACCGACACGAGCGTGCTCGCCTACTTCGGCCTCGAGGTCGGGCCGGATGGCTCGATCACCAGGTCGGGCAACGGTTGGGACGACCTCGCCGGACCGGGCTTCTCCTCGTTCGCACGGCGCGCCCACGCCGCCGGCGACCGTGTCCTGCTCACGGCGTCGGCCGACGCGCCGCCCCTCATCTCGCGGCTGCTGCGCCAGCCGGCGACGACCGGGAGACGTCTCGGAGCCCAGCTCGCCGCCCTCGTCGCGAGCAAGGGTGTCGACGGCGCCGATCTCGACATCGAAGGGCGCTCCGCAGCCGAGCGGTCACGGTTCGTCACGTTCGTGACCGCCTTCGCCAGGACGTTCCGGGCCCTCGACCCCGGGGGCCAGGTGATGCTCGACGCCTACCCGCAGTCGGCTGCGTCAGGCACCGACTTCATCGACGTCGCCAAGCTCGCCCCGGTGGTCGACACGATCTTCGTCATGGCCTACGACATGGTCGACCCCGCGGCAGGCTCGGCCAACTCGCCGCTCGCCAGCCCGAGACTCGGTCTCGACGTGAGCGGCTCGCTCCTCGCCTACCTCAAGGTCGTCCCGGCGTCGGAGCTCGTGCTCGGCCTGCCCTTCTACGGATACGACTTCACGACGGCCGGGCCGGCGCCCGGCTCGCGCGCCACTTCGGCGGACCCCGTCGCCGTCACCTACGCGGCGGTCGCCGCTGCCGGGCATCACGCCCGCTGGGACGTCGGCTCGCTGACCCCCTACACGGTGTACAAGGTCGGAGGTCGCTGGCACCAGACCTGGTACGACGACCCGCTGTCGATCGCGCTGAAGACGGCGGCGGCAGAGGAGCTGCGGCTCGGGGGGACAGGCGCCTGGGCACTGGGCCAGGAGGGGGCGTCGAGCGCGATGCTGCGCTCCCTCGACGGCTGGTCCGGGCCTGAGAAGCTCCCGATCGCGCCGCTCAGGCTTCCGTCGGCGAGCCCGCCAGGTTGACGCTGCGCATCAACCGGGACTTGCGCCGGGCAGCCTGGTTGGCATGGATGACGCCCTTCGCCGCGGCCTTGTCGATGC
>DAHVLW010000322.1:0-12300 GCA_027320205.1 Acidimicrobiaceae bacterium | reverse complement strand
ACCTCGACGAGCAGGTAGAGGTTGGCAAGCTCGACGTGCTCGCTCGCCGAGGCCGTGGCGACCACGCTGATCAGGAGGTTGCCGAGCCCGACGTCGACCTGCAGGCTCCAGCGCGGCAGGCGCTCGCCGGCCGTCGCCCGGGAGATGGCGCACACCCCGGCGACGGCCGCCGGCACGACGAGGGCGAGAAGCGACGGCTCGGGCCAGCGCTGCACGAGAAGGACCGCCGCCACCACCAGCCCGCCCGCCGCCCACAACAGCGCCGCCACCTGGTTCGGCCGGGAGGAGAAGGCCTGAGCCCAGCTGGCCGCGGTCGCGCCGGGCGATGCCGGCGATGCCGGGTGCCCGGGCCGCTCAGGGTTGGCCACCACCTCGGCCGTCACGGCTCAGTCCTGCCGGGGAGGCCAGCCGGCGTCGCAGCCGCCGGGCCCGCGCAGGCGGGCGTCTCATCACATGCGGGTCCTCACGCTGGGCCCGCCACGACGGCGCGCCTGCCACGGCTAACGGCACCTCGGGAGCCGATCCTGAGGCGCGCATCCCGGCGGTCTCGCCGTGCACATCGGCGGCCCGAAGTCCCCGCGCGCGCCTCGGGGATCGACCAGGCGTCGCCGCGCGGCAGGTGGATCAGCTTCGGCCGCAGAGAGTCCGCAATCAGACGCGTGGGCACCGAAGAGGTATCGAATGATATCATGATGGTATGGCGATGACTTTGCGTCTCAACCCGGAGCTTGACGCCGACCTGCGTGCCGCTGCCGAAGAGGACCGACGCAGCGTTCACCAGACCGTGGTGCTCGCCATCGAGACGTTCCTCGCGCTGCGCGAGACCGCCGAGGTGGTGGCCGACCCCCAGGCGTTGCGCGCGCTGGCCGACGCGCGTCAGGCGGTCGCCGACGGCGACATCGTCTACGGGGTAGACGCGGTACGAAGCCTGGCACGAGGGCGCCAGGCTTCGTGAGCGAACGCTACGAGCTTGGTACGGCGCCACCGGCTCGACGAGCCCTCGCCGACCGGCTGCCGCCGGAGGTCGCCGCCACCGCTGTTGAGGTCGTCACCGGGCCGCTGCTGGACGATCCCCGCAGGATCGGCAAGCCGCTTCGCGACGCGCTGACCGGCATCTTCAGCGCCCGCCTCGGCCGCGAGTGGCGCATCCTCTACGAGATCAATGACGAGAAGCGCGTCGTCATCGTCCTCGACATCCAGCACCGATCCGCTGCCTACCGACCACGCTGATCGCGAGCCATCCTGGCCGCCGACGAAGGGCGGCGGCGTGATCTCGGTCGCGCCCGTCTGCTCGAGCGGCGTTCCTGGCGCGTGATCGCGCGGAGAGTGTCACTGGAGTGACAACCAGTAGGCGAGAGAGTACGATGATACGCACATCCGGCGGAGGATCGACCTTCCGGGGAGGGCGATGTCCGACGAGGGACGCCGGCTCGGTGCCCCGTCAGGGGCGAGGAGGCGGAGCATCGGGGACGCGGGCGGAGCGTTCCGGCTCCTGCTCTTGGCGAACCCGCTGCCGATGTGGGTCTACGACCTCGAGACGCTGCGCTTCCTCGAGGTGAACGAGGCGGCGGTCGCCCACTACGGCTACCCTCGGGCGGCGTTCTTGGCGATGACGATCGCCGACATCCGGCCTGCCGAGGACCGCGCCCGCCTGCGGGCATTCGTCGCCGAGCGGCGAGAGGTGCTGCGGCACGCGGGGTCGTGGCGCCACCAGAAGGCCGACGGGACGCTCATCGAGGTGGAGGTGACCTCCCACCTGCTCGAATGGGAGGCGCGGCCGGCTGCGCTCGTGGTCGTCCACGACGTGACCGAGACCCGTCGCCTGCAGGCCGAGCTGGCACGCCGGGCGCCGCCCGACGACGCGACCGGGCTTGCGAACGCGGCGCTGTTCGCCGACCGCACGGCAGCGGCCCTCGCTCGCTCGAAGCGTGGGGACGGTCAGGTCGGTGTGCTCGTCGTCGGCCTCGGTGCCCTTGACACCGTCGCCTCGACGGCAGGTGACGAGGCGGCCGACGCCATGGTGGCCGAGGCGGCCCGGCGCCTGCGGGCCTGCTGCGGTCCACAGGACACGCTCGCTCGTCTCGGCGGGGGGCGCTTCGCTGTCGTCCGACAAGCACGCGACGAGCACGCCATCTTGCGCCTCGCGAGCTCAGCCATCGCCGCGCTCGCTCGCCCGGTGGCGGTTCCCGGCTGGGGGGAGCTCAAGGGCGTGCCCTCGGTGGGCGTCGCGCTCGCCGACCGCGAGCACGACGACGCGGCGAGCCTGGTCCGCGACGCCGCCGCGGCGATGCGTCACGCGTCCGAGCGCGGCGGGGGGAACTTCGTCGTCGGCAACGCCGAGCTGCGGCGGGCGGCGGTCGAGGCCTTCGAGACCGAGCAGGCGCTCGAGCGGGCCGTGCCGCTCGGGGAGCTGTGCCTGCACTACCAGCCGGTCGTCGCGCTCGCGAGCGGCGAGGCCATCGCCTGTGAGGCGCTGCTTCGCTGGGAACGACCCGGCCATGGGCTCGTCGTCCCGGACCGCTTCGTCCCTCTCGCCGAGCGCAGCGGGTTGATCGTCGAGCTCGGCGCCTTCGTCATCGAGCGGGCCATCGCCGAGGCGGCGAGCTGGCCGGGGCGCGCGGGGGCGCGGCCGAAGGTGGCCGTCAACCTGTCGGCTCGCCAGCTACGTGACGAGCGCCTCGTCGAGCGCTTCGCCGCCGCCTGCGCCGCCGCGGGGCTGCCACCGTCGTCGGTCTGCGCGGAGCTGACCGAGTCGGCCTTCGTCGCCACCGACGACTACGCCGCCTATCGGGTGCTTGCGACGCTGCGGGAGCTCGGGGTCGAGGTTGCCATCGACGACTTCGGCACGGGCTACTCGGCGCTCTCGTACCTGAAGCATCTTCCCGTCGACGTCGTGAAGATCGACCGCGGCTTCATCGCCGGGCTCGGGACCGACCAGGCGGACGCGCTCTTGGTGGACGCCGTGGTCCGGGTCGCGCACGGCCTCGGCCTGCGGGTGGTGGCCGAGGGCGTCGAGACCGCTTCGCAGCTCGACGCCTTGCGCGAGCTTGGCTGCGACGCCGCCCAGGGTTACCTCCTCGCGCGACCGGCGCCAAGCGCAGCGCTTCCCGCCGCCCTCGAGCAAGCCCGCCTCTCCGTCGCCCGCGCGGTGCCACTTTCCGGGCGGCGGGGCCGCCCCGCCGCGGGCGCCCGAGGTCAAGAACGCCGGCCGGCGGCCGCTGATGGCACGACGGTCGACGCCCCGCCGGCGGGCCGCACCGCGAGGAGCGGAGCGATGCTGAACGATCCGGGAGCCCCTGGGCCCTGGGTCATGGGCCCTGGGTCATGGGTCTCGGACGAGGAGGTGGCGATGGGGGAGCGAGCAAGGGCGCGTAGCGCCACCCTGCGGAGGCGACGGACCGCCGGATGGCTGATCGCAGCTCTCGGGACGCTTGTCGCGGCCGGGTTGACCGGCGGAGAGATCACCGGCAGTCCGGCCGCTGCCAGTGCCGCTGCCGCTGCCACGACGGGCGCAGCGACAACGGCGCACGGCGCCTGCTCGATAGAAGCCGTAGTGAAGCGAGATCTCCCCTCGGTGGTGACCATCACCGCGACCGCGGGGAAGTCGGTGAGCACCGGCTCGGGCGAGCTCATCGACCGCGCAGGGCACGTCCTTACGAACAACCACGTCATCGCCGTCGCCGCGAGCCGCGGAGGTCGGGTCTCGGTGCTCTTCTCCGACGGCCGGTCGTTCCCTGCAACGATCGAGGGACGTGACCCCGCCACCGATCTGGCGGTGCTCACGGTGAGGGGCGAGGCCGGCGTGCCACCGATCCCCATGGGCTCCTCGAGCGATCTGCAGGTAGGCGAGACCGTGGTGGTGCTCGGATCGCCGCTCGGTCTCTCAGGCACGGTCACGAGCGGCATCGTGAGCGCGCTCGGGCGGACGATCGCCGTGCCGGGCGAAGGATCCTCGAGCGCCCTGCTCGTGAACGCCATTCAGACCGACGCGGCGATCAACCCGGGCAACAGTGGCGGGGCGCTCGTCAACTGCGCCGCCCAGCTCGTCGGGATCCCTTCGGCGGGCGCGACCGTGCCCTTGCCCTCAGGCGGCTCGAGCGCCGGCAGCATAGGTCTCGGCTTCGCGATCCCGATCGAGATGGCAAGAACGGTGGCCGCTCAGCTCATTGCCACAGGTCACGTGCGCCACGCGGACATCGGCCTCGAGGCTTCGCCGGTGCCCGATGCGAACGGGGCCGTACAGGGGCTCTACGTGGACTCGGTCGCGCCCGCCGGGCCGGCCGCCAAGGCCGGCTTGCAGGCCGGCGACCTGCTCACGCGGATCGGCGGCGTGCCGGCTACGAGCCCGGACCAGCTCAACGCCATGGAGCTGACTCTGGCTCCGGGGAGCAAGGTGGTCTTCGTCTACCGGCGCGCCGGGCGGACCGAGGACGCCACGGTGGTGCTCGCCGGCGCTGCCTGAGCTCTGCGGCGGCGCCCGGGCCCGGCCCTCGACCTGGCCTGCCTGACGAGCCCGGGGCGTGAGAGGAGCAGGTCGCGACCTGTCAGGCCTCCTCCGCAACCGGTTCCTCGATCGGGCTCGTCGCCTCGCGTTGGGCGGCGGATCGCTCCAGGAGCCGACCGACTGCCGCGGCGTCGAGCGGCCGGGAGAAGAGGAAGCCCTGGCCGGTGTCGACATGCTCGGCTTGCAGGCGCAAGCGCTGGTTGTCGTCCTCGACGCCTTCGGCGACGGTCTCGAGCCCCAGGACCTTGCCGAGCTGGACGAGGGTGTGGACGAGCGCGGCGGACTCACGCGAGTCGGCGATCCCCGAGACGAAGCTCCGGTCGATCTTCAGGACGTCGATCGGGAAGCGGCGGAGGTAGGCGAGCGAGGAGTAGCCCGTTCCGAAGTCGTCGACGGCGAGGCGCACCCCGAGCGCCCTCAGCGGGGCGAGGCGAGCGACCGCGGCGTCCACGTCGTCCATGAGGGTGGTCTCGGTCAGCTCCAGGACGAGCTGACCCGGATCGAGCCCGCTTGCCACGACGGCCCTGCGGACGTCGTCCGCGATCCGGTCGAGCGCGAGCTGACGCCCCGAGACGTTGACCGAGATGGCGATGCGGTAGCCCATGGCCTGCCAGGCGGCTCCCTGGCGGCAGGCCTCCTCGAGCACCCAGGCCCCGACCGCGACGATGAGGCCGCTCGCCTCGAGCTCGGGGATGAACTCGTCGGGCATGACGACGCCTCGCTCGGGGTGGTCCCAGCGAAGGAGGGCCTCGACGCCGGTGAAGAGCCTCGTCCCGAGGTCGATCATCGGCTGGTAGAGGAGGAAGAACTGCCCGGCGTCGAGCGCGAGGTGGAGGTCCACCTCCAGCTGGTGCCGGTGCTCGATGGCGCTGTGCATCGCCGGGGAGAAGACCACGACGCGCTGCCTGCCGGCGGCCTTCGCCTGGTAGAGGGCGATGTCGGCGTCACGGAGCAGCTCCTCGGGTTGCGCTCGGTCACCTGTCGCGATGCCGATGCTGGCCGTCAGGTACAGCGGGACGTCGCTCGCCGGGAGGGTGAAGGGCGTCGACAGGACCAGGAGGAGCTTCTCGGCGACGACCTCCGCGCCGGCGGTGAGCGAGGTGCCCTCGACGAGCACGACGAACTCGTCCCCGCCGAGGCGCCCGACCGTGTCGCCCGCGCGGACGGCGCCGGCGAGGCGCGCGCCGACCGCCGCGAGCAGGTCGTCACCGGCCTTGTGGCCGAGGGTGTCGTTGACGCCCTTGAACTCGTCGAGGTCGATGAAGAGCACGGCGACGGCGAGCTGGTTGCGCCGCGCTCGCACGAGCATCTGCTCCATCCGGTCCAAGACGAGCGCCCGGTTCGGAAGCCCGGTGAGCGCGTCGTGGAGGGCCTGGTGGCGAAGCTCCTCGGTCCGCTGGCGAACGAGCTCGTTCGCACGCGAGCGGCCCGTGCCGAGCACGTAGACGAGCGCCCCGAGCAGCACGCTCAGCGCGATGCCCCCGAGAAGGGGGCCGAACGCGTTCGCGTTGGCGAACCACCCGGCGCGCGCCACGGCGCCGGAGGTCTCGATGCTCCAGCCGTTGTGGAGGCGGATCGTCGTCGTGGCCGCGCCCGGAGGAGCCGAGCCAGCCCTGAACGCGATCGCCGAGGTGCCGGCTCCGTAGCGGAGGGTCACCGCCATGTCGGGGTGGTCCGCGAGGACTCGGTCCAAGACGACCTTCGGGACGATCCCCATCCCGGCCCAGCCGATGAACGCCGAGCGGCGGGCCGCGGGGCTCGGCGGGACGGACCCGCCGCGATAGACCGGTGTCTCCACGCTGAGCGACGTGGTTGTCCCCATCGTGACCGGTATGTAGGAGCCCTTCCCGGAGCTCCGCGCCGCCAGGTTCACCGCGCCGACGTCTCCGGTGCAGAAGTCGAAGCCTGCCGGTGGCGCGTCGGCAGCGGTGCGACCCTCGTCGAGGCGGATGAAGCAGTAGTAGGGCCGGCGGCCCGGAGGGACGACCTGGAACGAGCCACCGGGCCCGAGCCGCCCGACGGGGTGTGCGGTCGCGCTCGCGGCGAACGCTGCCAGCCGCGACGCCGGCACGATCACCGCCTCCCCCCACCCGAGCAGCTCGGGATAGCGCTGCATCACGTGCATCGACCTCGCCCAGGCCAGGAACGCCGCGTTGGTGGCGTTCGGCATTCCGGCAAGGAAGGCCTGCAATGCCACGACAAGGTCCTGCTCGTGCTGGATCGAGAGCTGGATGTCCGCGGTGATCTCGGCCGAGGAGAGCGTGAGCTCCCGGCGCGCCTTCTGGCCGTCGCCACGAGCCACGGCGCTCGCCGCGCGCATCGAGCTCCCCATGGCGACACCGGCCACCAGGACCGCCGCGACTGCCCACAGGAGTCGTCCTCGGCTGCGCGTTCCCGCGACGGCGAGCCCCGCAGGATGGGGCCGGGACGTCCTCGTGGGCAAGGACGTCGGGGTCGGAGACGGGTCGTCTGTCGTCGTAGCCATCGAGCTGCTCCCCTGCCGGCCAACGGAGCGGTCCAGCCTGCGATTGGCGCTCTTACCCTTGTCCCCTCGCCTAACGGCGACCGCTCGGACGGTTGGAGACCGAGGTCGCGCTCTTCGGACACGTGGACAGGATCAACGCCACCACCCACCACCCACCACCCACCACCCCCCAGCCGGCGGCCGTGAGCTGGGGCTGAGGCTCGATCAGTCGAGCCTCGTCGGGCAGGTGGTCCAAAGGGTCGTGGTCCCCTGCGCGCTCTCCCATGCGAGGCGTGGCTCCGAGCGCGCGTCGAGGGCGTCGCCTGCGCCGAGCGCGATGCGTGACTGGCCGGCGAGCGTCACGACGAGGTCGCCTTCGAAGACATAGACGAACAGGTCGTGGTCCTTGGTCGGCAGCGGGATCTCCCCGGAGGAGCCCGGCAAGGCACGCAGGACCTGCGCGCGCAGCTGGAGCTCGCTGTGGGAGAGGTCGACCAGCGCCGGCGCGCCATCCGGAAGGCGCCCGACTCGCACACGGTTCTCGCCTTCTTCCGCGAGGACCGTCGGGATGCTCACCTCGAGCGCGTCGGTGATCTTGACGAGCGTCGAGAGGGACGGCAGGTTGACCCCCTTCTCGACGGCCGAGAGGTAGGAGATCGACAAGCTCGCGCGCTCGGCGACGTCGGCGAGGGTGAGCCCGAGCTCGGCGCGGCGCTCCCGGACGCGGAGCCCGAGACGCTCCGCGAGCGATCGCGTTCCCACGACATCCTGGTCGTCGTTCGACGTCGTCACAGCAGTGCCGGCGTGACGACCCAGAGTATGTGCGCCGGCTCCGGGGAGGTCACCCGCAGCAGGTGGTCGGGATGCGACGAGTAGTGAATCGTCTCGCCGGGCCCGAGGGCGTAGGTCTCGGCGCCGACCCTGAGCGTGACCGCGCCGTCGAGCATGACGAGGAACCGCTCGCCGAAGTAGCGGTAGGACGTGTCGTCCTCGGCGGGGAGGATCTCCTCGACGAGCCCGGTGAACGACGGCTCGAGGCGGCGAGCCGACAGGATCGTGTAGGTCTGGCTCGCGCGGGGCGAGATCCGTAGGCGGTGCCCCTCGCACGCCCTGTGCACGTGCGCGGCGCTCTCCTTGTCAGAGGGGAAGAACGCCCCGATGTCCGCGCCGAGCACCGCCGCGAGCGTCGATATCGAGCTGAGCGTGGGAGTCGTCGCGCCGGTCTCCACGCTCGAGAGGTAGCCGTCGCTGCAGCCGGCCCGGCGCGCGAGGTCGGCGAGCGTCATGCCGCGGGAGCGCCGGAGGAGCCGGAGCTGGCGGCCCACATTCTTCGCGACCTCGTCCACGGCCACCTGCCTCGGAGCTTGTCACGCGGCGTTCACAGGCCACTGTTGACTCAAATGGCGCGCGATCCTAACATTCCTGTCTCACAGGAGCATCTCCTGGGGCGCAGGAAACCAGAGCCGAGCGAGGGAGGTCGCTGGATGATCAGAAGCGTCCTGTTCCTGCGATGAGCCGCTACCGGGTGTCGATGGACATCGGCGGGACCTTCACCGACGTCGTCGCCTACGACGAGCACGGGCGCGACTACGCCGCCGGCAAGTGCTCGACGACGCCGGCCGACCTGACCGAAGGCGTCTTCTCCGCCCTCGAGCAGGTCGTCGACTCGCCGGCCGACATCTCTTTCACGGTGCACGGCACGACGCAGGGTCTCAATGCCTTCCTCGAGCGCCGGGGATCGAGGGTCCTGCTCCTCGTCACCGAGGGCACCGGCGACGTGTACCAGATCGCACGCGGGCCCCGGATGAACCTCTACGACCTGCACTACCGCAAGCCGGCGCCGCTCGTGCGCCGGCGCGACACGGTCGAGATCCCCGGACGGCTCGACTACTCGGGGAGCGAGCGGAGCCCTCTCGACGAGGAGGCGGTGCGCCAAGCCGCGAAGCGCTTCGCCGCGGAGGGGTTCGAGGCGCTGGCGATCGCCTTCCTCTTCGGCTACCGGAACCCGGCGCACGAGCTGCGGGCCGCCGAGATCCTTCGCGAGGAGCTCGGCGAGCACGTCTCGATCTCGCTCTCGCACCAGGTCGCCCGCGAGTGGCGCGAGTACGAGCGCACGTCGTCGACGGTGCTCGACGCCTACATCGGCCCGACGGTGCGCCGGTACCTCGAGCGCCTGGAGGGCGAGATGCGCCGCCGGGGACTCGGCGTCACGCTGCACGTCATGCAGTCGAGCGGAGGGATGGTCTCGGCGTCGGCAGCGCGCGACGTCACGCTCCAGACCCTGCTCTCGGGACCGGTCGGCGGGACGATGGGCGGCGTCGCGCTCGCACGCCTCCTCGGCAGGCCGAACCTCATCTGCGTCGACATGGGGGGAACGAGCTTCGACGTGAGCCTCGTGGTCGACGGCAAGCCCGACGTCTCGACCGAGACGGAGATCGAAGGCTTTCCCCTCCTCATGTCCGTCGTCAACATCCACACGATCGGAGCGGGCGGCGGGTCGATCGCCTACGAGGAGGCCGGTGGGCTGCGCGTCGGCCCGGAAAGTGCGGGAGCCGAGCCCGGGCCCGTCGCGTACGGTCGCGGCGGGACCCGCCCGACGGTCACGGATGCCAACGTGGCCCTCGGTCGCGTCGACCCGTCCTGGTTCGCCGGCGGGCGGCTGAGCCTCGACGCCGGCGCCGCACGCGCGTCGCTTGCGGCGCTCGGCGAGCGGTTCGGCCTTTCGACGACCGCTCTGGCAGAGGGGATCTGCGACGTCGTCAACGCGAACATGGGCCAGGCCATCCGCACGCTCACCGTGGCGAAGGGCATCGAGCCTCGGGGCTTCTCGCTCGTCGCCTTCGGCGGTGCCGGCGCGATGCACGCGGTCTTCCTCGCGCGCGAGCTCGAGATCCGCGAGGTGATCGTGCCACCGCTGCCGGGCGCCTTCTCCGCCTGGGGGATGCTCGAGACAGCGGTGCGCTCGGACTTCTCGCACGCCTTCTACGCCGGCCTCCAGCGCGCCGATCGCGCGGAGCTTGCGAAGCTGCTCGAGGAGATGGAGCTCGAGGGGCGATCGGCCCTGTCGGGCCAGGGCGTCGCCGAGCCCGCCGTCCGCGTCGTGCACTCGCTCGACCTTCGCTACGAAGGGCAGGAGTACACGCTCGTCGTCGGCCTGGACGGTCTCGAGGAGGTGCGCGGCCCTCGCTTCGAGGAGCTCGTCGCCGGGCGCTTCCATTCGACGCACGAGCGCCGTTTCGGGCACGCCAATCCCGGGGCGCCCATCGAGGTCGTCGCGCTCCGCACCACCGTCCTCGGCGATCTCGGGCGCCCGGACCCTGCTCCCAAGCCGGTCGAGGACGCGCGCAGCTGGCCGTCGGAGCGACGGCGCGTCGTGTTCGCAGGCGAGGAGCACGAGACCGAGGTCGTGCGCCGCGCCGACCTGCCCATCGGGGCGTGCCTCGCCGGCCCGGCGATCGTCGTCGAGGAGACGGCGACCACCGTCGTGCCGCCGGGGTCGTCGTTCCGGGTCGATCCCTTCGGCACGATCATCATCGACGTCGGCCCCTGAGCCGGGGCCAGAGCGACGAGGAGCACACGAGCGAGATGACGACCACGGTTCCCGCAACCACGGCCACGACCCTGACCGGCTCGGACGAGGTCGATCCGATCACGACGGAGATCATCCGTTCCGGGCTGAACGCCGCCGCCGACGAGATGAACGCCACGCTGATCCGCTCGGCGTACACGCCGGTGATCTACGAGATGAAGGATTGCTCGGTCGGCCTGCTCGACGACCGCCACCAGATCCTCGGCCAGTCCGCGGGGCTGCCGATCTTCCTCGGCAACCTCGAGGTCGTCACCGAGCTCACCGAGCTCGAGATCGGCCGCGAGGGCTGGCGGGAGGGCGACGTCTGGATCCTCAACGACGCCTACCTCGCGGGCACGCACCTGCACGACATGACCGTCTACGGCCCGGTGTTCGTCGGCGAGGACCTCGTCGGCTTCGCGACCTGCCGCGCGCACTGGCTCGACGTGGGCGGCAAGGACGCGGGGAGCCCGACCGACTCGACGAACATCTTCCAGGAGGGCCTGCGCCTCGGGCCGACGAAGGTCGTCACCGGGGGTCAGGTGATCGACTACGTCGTCGACGTGCTCACGCGCAACGGCCGTTTCCCCTACCCGGCCCGCGGGGACCTGTTCGCCCAGATCGCCTGCGTGCGCACCGGTCAGGAGCGCCTCGCGCGCCTCGTCGAGCGCCACGGCATCGACACGGTGCGCCGGGCGCGCGACCAGATCTTCGCCCAGACCGAGCGCCTCGAGAGGGCTGCCGTCGCGGCGATCCCCGACGGTCGCTACACGGCCGAGGGGTCCCTCGACGACGACGGTGTCGTCGTCGGCGAGGAGCGAATGGTCCGCGTCGCGGTCGACATCGCCGGCGACCGGATGACGATCGACCTCTCGGGCACCGACGACATGGCCGCCGGGCCGATCAACTGCGGGGCGCCGCAGGCCGTCTCGGCGGCGCGGGTCGCCTACAAGCTCCTCGTCAACCCCGACCGGCCGGTCGACGGCGGCGCCTTCCGGCCCCTCGAGGTGAAGGTGCGCCCCGGCTCGCTCCTCGCGGCGGAGGAGCCCGCTCCCTGCGAGTGGTACTTCACGCCGCTCGGGCTGCTCATCGACCTCGTCGCCAAGGCGCTCTCTCCGGTGATGCCAGAACGCGTCGCGGGCGCGAGCTACGGCGACTCGATGGTCATCGGCATCGGGGGGATGGACCCGCGCACGGGCGGTCCCTACCTCGTGTACGAGCCGACCGTCGGCGGCTGGGGGGCCTGGCACGGCGGCGACGGACAGGACGCCTTGATCAACAACGTCAACGGGTCGCTCAAGGACGTGCCGATCGAGGTGGCGGAGACGAAGTACCCAGTCTACGTCAGAAAGTACGCGATCCGGCAGGACTCGGGCGGCGCCGGCCAGTGGCGCGGCGGCAACGGCGTCGAGCGGGAGTACCTCCTCGAGGCCGACGGGACGATGATGCTGTGGTTCGAGCGCTCGAGGACCCCGGGATGGGGCCTGTTCGGCGGGCATGACGCGACGCCGCCGGAGGTCGTGGTCAACGAGGGGCGGCCGGGCGAGCGCCGGATGCTGAAGGTCAACGGGCTCCGCGTCACGCGCGGCGACACCGTCACGTGCCGGACCGGCGGCGGCGGCGGGTGCGGTGATCCGCGCCGGCGCAGCCGGGAGGCGGTGGAGGCCGACCTCGCCGACGGCGTCATCTCGCTCGAGGCCGCCGGCGAGCTCTACGGCTATGCACCAGGTCAGGCAACAAGTGGGGAGAGCGTGAGCTCGAGAA
>DAHVLW010000306.1:0-1529 GCA_027320205.1 Acidimicrobiaceae bacterium | reverse complement strand
ATCTTCAGCGCGTCGCCCGGGAGGAACCTCCAGAGCCCGAGCGACGCCGCCGACGCGAGCGAGACGTGGAGCGACAGCGCGAGCCACGGCACACCAACGAGGTAGATGCACACCTCGCCGGCCAACATCGTGCCGACCGCCGTTGGGACCGTCCGGTCCGCCCCACGCCCGGCGAGCCAGCCGCAGGCGGAGGCGGCGAGCACGAAGCCGACGACGTAGCCGGCCGTCGCTCCCGGCCAGCCGGACGCGTGGCCGGCGAACCACGGCAGGCCGGCCCATCCGCCGAGGAGGTAGAGCAGCATCGAGGCCGCCGCCCGGCGCCAGCCGAGCGCCGTGCCGGCGAGCAGCACGCCGAGCGTCTGGCCCGTGACCGGCACGGGAGTGCCGGGCAGGTGGACGACGACTTGCGCCAGGGCGCCGACCAAGCCCGCCGCGCCGAGCACGAGGGCGACGTCGCGCACGAGGGTGCCGGGCAGGAGGTCGGCAAGCACCGACGGCCGAGAACGGGTGAGCGGGCGCGCGGCGCCCGGGTAGCTCGAGATCGCCATGGCGCTCAACGGTAGTGGGAACGGCCGCCGCACCGCGATGACGACGCCGCCACTGCGGGCGCGAGGGCGGTGCCGCCGGCCAGCTTTCGGCGGAAAGACTCCGGTGACGACCCCCGTCGCCTCGACGCTCAGGCGCCGGGCGGGCGGACGCCGACGAGCACCAGGATCGCCGTCTCGACGCCCTTGGTCGTCGTGCCCTGGACGGCCACGGTCTCGCCGACCTTCACGTCCGAGAAGCTCTCCCCGCTGCCGGCCGAGCCGCGATAGACAGTCGACTTGGTCACCTTGACCTCGACGGTCGAGCCGATCCTCGTCTTCAGCTTGAAGGTGCCCGCCGAGCGGTCGACCGAGGTCACCGTGCCGAACGTCCCGCGCCGGCCGAAGAATCCACCGCCGTTGCCCCCATTGCCGATCCCGACGAGGACCGTCGTCGCCGTCTCGACGCCCTTGGTCGTCGTGCCCTGGACGGCCACGGTCTCGCCGACCTTCACGTCCGAGAAGCTCTCCCGGCTGCCCGAGGAGCCGCGGTACTGGGTCGACTTGGTCACCTTGACCTCGACGGTCGAGCCGGTCCTCGTCTTCAGCTTGAAGGTGCCCGCCGAGCGGTCGACCGAGGTCACCGTGCCGAAGGAGCCCCTGAAGAACCCGCCAGGTCCGCCCGGCGCGCCGGAGCCCCCGGCTCCGCTGCCGGGGGCAGTCGACGGCTTGCCGATGACGACGATGCTCGCCGTCTCGACCCCGTGCGAGGTCGTCCCGATCACGGCGACGCTCTCGCCGACCGTCACGTCGGCGAAGCTCGCCGAGCCGGCGCCCTCGCGGTAGCTCGTCGCCTTCGTCACCTTGACCTGGATCGCCGAGCCCGACGCGGTCTTGACGGTGAAGGTGTCCGCCGCTCGGTCGACCGACGCGACGGTGCCGACGGTCCCACCGGCGCCGGTGGCGTGGCCGAGCGTCCGGGCGCTCGAGGCCATCGCCGGCCCA
>DAHVLW010000302.1:0-4573 GCA_027320205.1 Acidimicrobiaceae bacterium | reverse complement strand
CCTCGCCGTGGGGGCGGCAATCACCGTCGCGGTGCTCATGGCCCTCGCCGCGGGCGTGGTCGCGTACGGCTGGTTCCGCTTCGACCAGCTCGAGAAGGTCCGCGTCGCCGACCTGGTGCCCCGGTCCGGCAGCCGGCCCTTCGACGTGCTCCTCGTCGGCACGGGCGCGACGACGACCGGCGCGCCCGCCCGGCGTCCTGCTCGACGCGCCGGAGCGCTCTCCGGCACCAGCCCCGACCTCGTCGTCGCGCGCGTCGTGCCGACGACCCGCCAGGTGCGCCTGCTGGCGATACCGCCGACGACCCTCGTCGAGATCCCCGGCGACCGCGCCGGCGTCTCCGGGCCCCACGTCCTGGGCTCCGCCCTCGGCAGCGGGCCGAGCCTGCTCGTCGAGGCGATCGAGCGCGACTTCCACCTACCGGTCACCTACTACGTCGAAGTGGACCTGCAGCGACTACAGGGCCTGGTCGGCTCGCTCGGCGGCGTGCGGCTCGACTTCGCCGACCCGGTGCGCGACCCGTACTCGGGGCTCGAGGTCAACCGCACCGGCTGCCAGCTCCTCGACGGCGCCCAGGCGGCCGCGCTCTACCGCAGCAGCCACCTCTACTACTTCGCCGGCGGGCGGTGGGGCTACGGCGGGACGTCGGGCACGAGCCGCCTGCGACGGCAGGCGACACTTCTCGACGCCGTGGCGACCCGCCTGCAGGGGGCGGCCCTCGACCCGATCGCGATGTACGACTTCCTTGCGGCCGCGGCACGCGACGTCACGATCGACCAGACGATCTCGGCGGGCAGGCTCATCAGCCTTGCACAGACATTCCGGGGCTTTCCGCCGAGCGAGCTCGAGGCCCAGATCCTTCCGACCGCGCCGGGCGTCATCGGGCGCAGCGTCGTCGCCCTCCCCGCGACCGGGCCGGACAGGCGGACGATCTCGCAGTTCCTCGCGTTCGGCACCGGACGGAGCGGCGGCGCACGGCCGCCGCTCACGCCGATCACGACCGTGCCAGGGTCACCGGCGGTCTCGCCAGGCGAGGTGGACTACGGGACGGCGGCGGAGCCGTGGAACCCTGCACCCTGCAGGACGTGACGCGGCACGCGTCGATGGCCGGGCGCGGCCGGGGGCTTCGTCGCAGCGCACGCCTATGCTCCCCTCGTGTACGCGGTGATCGACCTCGAGACGACCGGCCTCGACCCCCGCGTGCACCGGGTCGTCGAGCTCGCGGTCGTCGAGGTCGACGCCACCGGCTCGGTCGTCGACGAGTGGTCCTCCCTGGTCGCCGTCCCGGGCACGGCCGAGCTCGGCCAGAGCGCGTTGCACGGCGTCACCCGGGCGATGCTCGTCGGCGCGCCGAGCTTCGCCGAGCTCGCCCCAGAGCTCATCCGCCGGCTCGCCGGCCGGGTCGTCGTCGCTCACGTGCTCGAGTTCGATCTCGGTCACCTCGAGACGGAGCTTCGACGCTGCGGGATCGAGACGGCCGACCTGCGTCGCTCCGGGATCTGCACACGGCAGCTCGCTCAACGGCACCTTCCCCCCGGACCACGGACGCTCGAGGCGTGCTGCAGCGCGACCGGCGTGCGCATCGAGGGCGCGCACACCGCGATCGGCGACGCCCGTGCCGCGGCGGGCCTGCTCCGGCACTACATCGCTGCCGGGCACGCGCCCGAGTGGGCCGGGCAGCTGGAGGCCGCCCGCGCGCTCGCCTGGCCCGGGGTGCTCTCCCCTGTGGGCGGAGCGGTGCCCGTCCGGCCTCGCGCCTGAGCGCGGGCAGGCCGGCGGCACCGGCCGCGCTCAGTCCGGTCGGTCGTCCCAGCTCTCGACGAGCTCGCCTGAGCTCCCGCGGCGGAAGACCGGGATCGAGCCGAGGGCGCGCACGAGCGACGCATCGGGACCGAGCGTCTGGCGCCACGCCGAGGTCTCGGTGACCAGCGCGCCGACAGCGGCCACCTCCGCCCCGGCCCGCCGCAGGAGGCGCAGGGCCGCAGCGGCCGACGAGCCGGTCGACACGACGTCGTCGACGAAGGCGGCGCGCCGGCCCTCGACGCTTGCGAGGCGCGCCCGGTCCAGCCGGAGCGCCTGGACCGGTCCGGTGGTGATCGAGCGCACCGGCTCGACGAGCGCGTCACGCAGGTGGATCTTCGGGGTCTTGTGCAGCACGAGGTAGTCGTCGAGGTCGAGCGCCCGGCTCACCTCGATGGCGACGGGAAGCCCGAGCGTCGCGGCAGTCGCGACCACCTCGACGCCTCGGGGAAGCAGCGCGGCAAGCTCGCGCCCCGCCTGCTCCATGAATCCGATACTCACGTCGGCGGTGATGAGCAGGGCGATCGAGAGGTCGTCTGACAGCTCGGCAAGGGGAAGCTCGAGCTCCTGGCTCCCCACGCGGGCCCGGTAGGTCGCGCGAACCCCGGGCTCGGGCGCGCGAGGAGGGTGCAGCTCGCTCATCGGCTCGGAACCGTACGCAACGCGCCGCCTCGCGTCGCGAGGTCGGTGGTGCCGTGCGAGATCAGGCGCTCTTCCGGCGCTGGCGGAGCACCCGCCTACGCTCACGCTCGGTGAGTCCGCCCCAGACGCCGTCACGCTCACGGTAGGCGAGGGCGTGCTCCAGGCAGAGCTGGCGCACCGGGCAGCTCAGGCAGATCGCCTTGGCCTCCTCGGCCTCCTCGTCGGAGGCCGGGTAGAAGATCTCAGGGTCGAGACCCCGGCAGGCTGCTCGCTGTCGCCACGTGGCGTTCATCGGACGTTCTACTTTCTCGCGTTTCAGTCTACGGACCCGTACAAACGGCCGTTCGGCCCGACCTTTGGAGGGAGTCGACGCTCGCGTCGCTCGCTCGCAGCGGCCGCGCCGGCGGCGTGCTGGCGCCGGACTCAGCGTCGTAGCGCCACCGCCCGGCCTCCGCTCCCCGGTCGGCGCTCGGGCACCTACGGCGAGTGGGAGCATCTATTGTGCCGTGCAGCCGAGACGATGTCCAGCACCGGGCGCACCTCGCCTGCCGCGTGGCTCCCGCTCGGCTGCTCCTACCGCCCGGACCAGTCGGCGACGATCGAGGCGCGCGTCGCCGGCGAGAGCTCCGCCTCGTGGCGATAGTGGGGATGGTCGCTGACGAGCCAGGCGGGCCCCGCGCCGAAGCACCCGGCGGCTGCGGGGTCGAGGGCGATCCGGACGTAGTGCACCGACGCCGTCACCTCCTCCCGCGTCAGCTGGGACGCGTGCGATGGCTCGACGACCGCGCCCACGCGGCGCGCCTGCGCGCCGGCGCCGAGGCGCAGCGCCAGGCTCTTCTCGATCCCGACGAGCTTCGGCAGCCACTCCCGCAGCTCCGCCTCGGAGACGAGCTCGACGAACACGGTCATCGAGAGCTCACCGGGTGCTGGGACGAGCGAGTTGTAGACGTCCAGCTCCGCCTGCACCTCGGCGTCGGTCGCCATGCGCTCGGCGCGCGCCATCTCCTGCACCTGGAACCGCACCGTGACGCGACTCTCGAAGACGACGGTGACGATCGGGCCGAGCTGGACGCGCCGGATCTTCTTCAGGGCGATCACCTCGCGCCGGAAGGCGTCGCGCTGGCGCTCGTAGGCGCGAAGGTCGGAGATGTCGGCGAGGGTGAGCCCGGTCACGGCGTGCACGAGGACCCGACGCCATAGGCGCGGGCCAGCAGCTGCAGCGGATGGACCGGCCGGATCCCGGTCTCCTGGAGGATCGCCGTGTTGGCCAGGTGGCAGTCGCCGCACGCGACCGAGGGCGCGGCGGCGCGCATCTCGCGCGCGAGCGGCTGGGCGACCTTGCGGCTCGCCGCGTAGTGCTCCGACCGGTAGCCCCAGGTCCCGTCGATCCCCGAGCAGCGTTCGACGAGCGTGACCTTCGCCCCGGTCAGCTGGAGCAGGTCCCGGCCCTTCGCACCGACGCCGAGCGCCCGGTAGTGGCAGGAGAGGTGGTAGGCGACCGTCTCGGGGCGCTCGCCACGGAAGTCCGTGTCGAGGCCGCCTCCCTCGCGACGGTGCTCGTTGACGAGGTACTCGCTCGCGTCGAAGCTGTGCTCGGCGACGAGGTCGGAGTCCACCCCGGCTGCGTAGATCGGGTAGTCCTTGCTCAGCACGTAGGCGCACGTCGGCTGTGCCACGACGACGTCCCGCCCGGCGCGGACGGCAGCCGCGAGCGCCCCGACGTTGGCCGCGGCGACGCGCCGGAACCGCGCGACGTCGCCCATGTGCAGCCACGGAGCGCCGCAGCAGCGCACGCCGCGGGGCAGCGAGCAGGCGATCCCGTTGCGCTCGTAGACGGCGACGAGGTCCTTGCCGATCGCCGGCTCCATGTACTCGACGAAGCACGTGGGGAAGATGCTCACCTCCGCCCGCGGCGACTCGACGCCGCCGGGCCGCCGCCTGAACCAGGTGGAGAACCGCTCACCCGCATAGGGCGGGAGCAGCCGCTCGGGGTGGATCCCGACGGCGGCGGCCATCGCCTCTCGCGCCAGCGAGCCCGGCGAGCCGACGAGGGCGGCGACGACCGGCGCCGTCGCGACCGAGATCCTCCCGACGAGGTCGCTGCGGCCGAGCAGCTGGTCGGCGGCGCGCACC
>DAHVLW010000293.1:0-5789 GCA_027320205.1 Acidimicrobiaceae bacterium | reverse complement strand
GCTCGAGGCGCTCGGCCTCGGCGTCCCGGTCATCGCCTCCGATCGACCGCCGTTCGACGAGCTCCTCCCCCCGGGCTCGCGTTTCGACCCCGAGCGCCCTGAGGCGATCTCGGCGGCCCTCGCGGCCGCGCTCGACCCGGCACGGGAGGCGGCCGCTCCGCCGGCGACAGGGATCTCGAGCTGGGACGACGTCGCCCGGCGGAGCGCGGCGGCGTTCGACGACCTGCTCGGCCGGCCCGCAGCGGCGCGCCCGCCGGACCAGGGGTGGCGACCGGGCGAGGCGGGGCGCGCAGGCCGGAACGGACGGCTCGGCACCCACGGGCCGAAGCGCATCGCCTTCGTCTCACCGCTCCCCCCGGCACCGACCGGGATCGCCCGCTACAGCGCTCGCCTCATCGAGGAGCTCGAAGCGAGCGGCGCGGCGACCGTCGATGCGTTCTCGGACGGTCCGACGCCCGGTCAGCTGGCGCCGGGCGGACGGACGCCCTACCGCGTGGCGTCGCTCCGGGCGCTCGAGGAGGCGCTCGGCGGCTACGACCGGGTCGTCTACACGATCGGCAACAGCCACCACCACCTCGGCGGCCTCGCAGCCCTCAGGGCCAGGCCCGGCGTCGTCGTCTGCCACGACGTCCGGCTCACGAACCTGTACCGCCACGAGCACGGCAAGGTGTGGCGCCTTCCCGGCGGCCTGCGCCGCGCCATCGAGGAGATGTACGGCGACGCGCTCCCCGACCGCCTGGGCGTCGACGGATCGGTCAGCGCCGCCGACGCCGAGCTCTACGGGGTGCTGATGGCACGCGAGGTCCTCTCGAGGTGCGAGCGGGTCCTCGTCTTCTCCGAGGCCGCACGACGCCTGGCGCTGGTCGACGGCGGGAGCCGCTTCACCTCGCGCATCGGCGTGATCCCCTTCCCCTTCGAGCTCCCGACCCCAAAGGACGTGACGCCGGGCTCGCCGCCGGGCGGTCCGGTCGGCGCCGGCGGCCCCGGTCCGGGACCAGGTGCCGCCGCTCCTCGGACGGTCGTCGCGCACTTCGGCATCGTCGACCCCGTCAAGCAGCCCGAGCTGCTCCTCGAGGCCTATGCCCTCGCCAGCCCCTCTCTCGATCGGCCGGCGCTCGCCTTCGTCGGGCCGATCGGCGACGAGCCGGCCGAGGGCTTGCGGGCCCGGGCAGCGGAGCTCGGCTGCGCCGGGGAGCTTGTGCTCACCGGTCCGGTGAGCGAAGCCGAGTACCGCTCGTGGCTCGCCCGGGCGACCGTCGCCGTCCAGCTACGGCGCTCGACCAACGGCGAGGCCTCGGCAGCCGTCGGCGAATGCCTCGCCGCGGGCCTCCCGACGATCGTGAGCGACACCGGGTGGGCTCGCGAGCTCCCCGACGACGCCGTCGTCAAGCTGCCCGCAGCTCTCGGCGCGCCGTCGCTCGCCGAGGTGCTCGCCGGGCTGGCGACCGACCTGGCGCGGTGCGCGGCGCTGCGCCAGGCGGCGCTCGCCGAAGCCGGACGGCGGGGAGCCGGCGTCACGGCAAAGGCATTGCTGGCCGAGCTCGGGCTCGGCCCCTGACCCGCGGGCTGCCGCCTCGTCGCCGACCCGGCCCGGGCCAGCCTCGCCGTCAAAGCCCGTCGACTACCGCCCCTTGCGCAGGCGGGCAACGGCGAGGCCGGCGAGACCGCCCATCCGAAGCCGCGACTCGGGGACAGCCGCGCCGGCGAAGAGATCGCCCGCCACGTCGCCGGCAGCCGCCGGCCGTCCCGCCCCGATCGCGGCTCCGGCCTCCTGGACCCTCCGGCCGACGGCAGCTCGGCTGCGAACCAGGGCCTGCACGGCGAGTCGAAGGTCGTCGCTGGCGCCGTCGAGCGATCGCCAGCCCTGCTCCCCGGCGCTCGCCGGGCCGACCGGCGCCTCCAGGTCGACCCGCTCGGGCGCGAGACCCGGCGCCGACCGGAGCCGCCCGCGGTCCTCCTCGTTCGAGACGACGACCCTCGTCGCTGCGGACCACATGAGCCGCGTGGCGCGGCCGCCCACGCCTCCCGGGAGCGGGATCGGGCTCGGGAGCCGGAGCGTCACCTCGCGAAAGGCCCGAAGCGCCGCACCGAGCAGCGTCAGGGCGAGTGCCCGGGACGCCCGGTCGGTGGTCGGCGAGAGCGGGAGCCCGGGTTCGAGGTGGAGGACGAGCGCGTCGTAGCGGCGAGCCCGCAGCGCCAGCTGCATCCCGAGTCGCGCCCCCGAGAGCGCTCGGTAGTGGTGCGACGCGCTGCGTGGATCGGGCGACAGGATCTCGACCTCGTGGCCGGCCGCGACCAGCGCGGCGGCGCCCGCGGCGACTCGAGCGGCCGCCGAACCGCCGGGCGGCGGGCTCGTCCCGACGACGAGGATCCTCATCTCGCCGTGTGCGCCCGCAAGGTCTCGAGAGAGCGCTCCATCGCGTCGAGGACACGGTCCCAGCGGTAGTTGGCCAGCACGTACTGGCGACCCCGCTCGGCGAGGGCAGCCGCGGCCTTGGGCGCATCGGCGAGGAAGGCGAGACATTCGCCGAGCTCGCGATCGTCCACGTAGGTGAGCCCGCCGCCGGAGCGCTCCACGTGCCAGGTGAGGACAGCCGAGCGGGCTTGGACGACGACCGGGGTTCCCGCGAGCCACGCCTCCATCACGGTGCGCGAGAAGCTCTCGTTCACGCTCGGGTGGAGGAGCGCCTCCGCCGCGGCAAAGGCGTCGGGCAGCTCGGCTCCGTCGAGCCGACCGAGGTCGACGACCCGACCGGCGAGCTCGTCGGGCACCCCCGCCGGGCTGTCCCCGATCGTGACGAGGTCGAAGGGGAGGTCGTGCTGACTGCTCGCCGCGGCGAATGCGGCGAGCAGCCCTGGCCACCCCTTGCCCTCCTCGCGCCGACCTGCGTAGAGCACGAAGGGTCGCTCGAGGCCGTGGCGGCGCCGGAACCCGGCCGGGTCGTAGCTCGCCGGCTCCCGGACGGCGGCGCCGACGACGTCGTGCAGCGGCGCCAGGCCCGGCGCGACACGGTGGCCGAGCTCGTGCTCGGGCTCGGAGAGGAACCATGCGCCGGCGACCGAGGACAGAGTCGAGCGTACGACGCCGAGCCACGCATACGGCTCGTCGTGGAGGCAGGGCATCACCACCGTGCGCTCCGGGGCGACCTGCGCCCCGTAGATCGTCGACCAGAACAGGTACGGCGAGAGCACGATCGCGTCCATCTCGCCGGCACGGCCGACGAGCTCGAGGTACAGGTCCGGCACGCGAAACCGGCCGTTCACCCACGCCAGCTCCTCCCCCGCCGTGAGCCGCTCGCCCCTCTGCACGCGCCCCTCGAGCTCGGCGGCGCGCAGCCGCGAGCGCGCGCGGAGCGTCGGGTAGCGCCGCACGAGGACGCCCCGGTCCTCGAAGCTCCCGGCAGGCAGCTCGTTCGCCCAGCTGACGTGGCTCTGCGCGCAGGTCGTGAACAGCTCGACCTCGTGGCCCCGCGCGGCGAGGCCGGCCGCGGCCTCGGCCATCACTGCCTCTGACCCGCCGACGAGCTCGGCGCCGTAGCGAGGTGCTACGAATGCGAGATGCACCTGGTGATCGTACGCGATGGTCCCGCGTGCTCCCGGGTAGGCACTCTCCGTAGTAGGTAGAGCACAATGAGTGCTGCTTGCTCGCCTCGTCACCCTCAACCGGGACCGCCGGCGCGCCGTAGGGAACGGTCAAGGTGATCCTCGGCGAGCGACTCTTCCGCCCGGGCGCGCGACCGCGTCTCGGGGAAGCGTCCCGCAGCGACACGCGCCACGCGTCGCTTCGCTCGCGCCTCCCGCGTAGCACCAGGTGGGAGCCTCAAAGAGCCCTGGCCGCGCTCCTTGTCGCCGGGAGCTCGCTCACCACGGCGAGCGCCGTCGCCGCCGGAGCGCGGCCCACCCGGCGACAGGCGACCGGAGCGCGCGCGAGCTCCGGCGTCGCGCGCGAGGGACACGTCACTGCGCGGCATGACGTCACCTGGCCATCACCGCGATGGGTGACAATGACCGCCACCGCGGCGGGCATCGGCCACATCGCTCAGAGCTCGCCGACCGTCGCGAGGATCGGCAATAGGACGATCGTCGCCGTGGGCGCCGAGAACGGCGAGGTCTACGTCCTCGACGCCACGACCGGGCGGGAGCTGCCGGGGTGGCCGCAGCGGATGGCGGCGCCGCCCGGGGCGGCCGTGCCGATCGAATCGAGCCCGGCGGTTGCCTGGCTCGACGGGCCCGGCAAGCCTCCGTCGATCATCGTCGGCTCGGGCTCCACCTGGGTGCCGAGCAGCGTCGGCGAGGTGGAGGCGTTCCGGCTCGACGGCGCCCGGCGCTGGGTCTTCCACGTCGGAGCGGCACGTGGCACGGCCATCGGCGTGATCTCCAGCCCCGCAGTCGGCGACCTCGTCGGGAACGGCCAGCAGGCCGTGGTGTTCGGATCGTGGGACCACAACCTCTACGCGCTCGACAGCGCCGGGCGGCTGTTGCCGGGGTTCCCGTACAACACCGGCGACACGATCTGGTCGTCCCCGGCGCTCTACGCGCTGCCCGGGCACGCCGGCGCCGACATCTTCATCGGGAGCGACGCCTCGGGCAACGCCTACTCCTCGGGCGGAGCGACGCATCGTTGCGTCGGCGGGTTCGTCCGCGACTACCGCTACGTCGGCGGGCACGTCCACGTCGTCTGGTCGCACTGCGAGGACCAGGTCATCTGGTCGAGCCCGGCGATCGGCGTCATCAACGCGACCGGGCGCCCGGCGGTCGTCGTCGGGACCGGCTTCTACTACCAGCCCTTCCCCACCGATACCGACAAGGTGTTCGCGTACTACGCCGACAACGGCGCGACCGTCCCGGGCTGGCCGGTCTCGACGCCCGGCCCCTCGCTCGGCTCCCCGGCGATCGGCGTCATCGACTCCTCCGGCGAGCCGTCGGTCGTCGAGACGTCGTGGGTCTGCGCATCACCGACGAGGACGGGATGCGACGTCGGTTACCGATCGGCTGTCGAGGCCTGGTCCGGGAACGGGCGCCCGCTCTGGTCGACGAAGCTCATCGGCCCGACCGACTTCGCCTCGCCGGTGCTCGTCCCGCTGCGGGGCGAGTCGACCGACGACGTCCTCGTCGGCTCGCCCGCCGGGCTCTACCCGCTCGACGGCGCGAACGGCGCCTATCTCTACGGGACGAACGGCGACTTCCGCGCGGCGACGATCAACCCCGGCTGCGCGGTGTACAACTCCGTGGCCGTAGCCGATCTCCCCGGAGCTGGAGCCGCGTCCGGCTGGCACGTCTTCGAGGCGTGCGGCGGGCCCGTCCAGCTCGGCCACGACGGCGAGATCGCCAACTACCGGCTCCCCGAGCAGCCGGGGGCGGCCGCGGCGTGGCCGATGTTCCGCGCCGGTCCGGAGCACGACGGGACCGTGCCGGGATGACCCCACCGGTACGCGCCCGTCGGGCAGTATCGGTGCGTGCCCCTTCGAGCGCGGCGGCGAGACGCGACCTGGCAAGCGACGCGAGCGTCGCGACGGCTCCCCACATCCCTGGCGTGGCGGGTGGCCGGCGCCGCCGGGCTCGTCGCGGCGCTCCTCGCAGGACCGGCGGTTGGAGGCGAGGCCGGCGCCCAGGCTGTCGGCCTCGGCGCGCCGACGTGGTTTGACACGGTCGGCCCCGTCGCGCTGAGCTCGCCGACCGTCGCCTCGTTCGGCTCGACGCCCGTCGTCGTCTTCGGCTCCGAGAGCGGCTACGTCTACGTCGTCGACGCCCTGACCGGGGCGAACATGCCGGGCTGGCCCGAGCCCGTC
>DAHVLW010000282.1:0-1648 GCA_027320205.1 Acidimicrobiaceae bacterium | reverse complement strand
GACGGGAGGACCGAACGGCGGGTGCTGCTATTCATGCCCGCGCGGCGGCCCGGAGTCAATGGCCCTCCGCGGCGCGGCCCGGCGCCCGCCGGCGCTCGGCGGCCGTCTCGGAGCCCAGCCGGCCGAGCTCGGGCTCGCTGCGGTCGACGAACGCCATCGCCCTCGCGATCATCGCGTGGCGGGCCTTCTCGGCGATCAGGCGGTGCATCTCCTGAGCGACGTACCGGTAGGCAGGATGGCCTTGGGGGCTCGAACGCAGCTCGACGACGTGCATCGCCTCGCGCGCCGAGAGCTGGAGGCTGTAGCGGATGTTGAAGGCGAGTGCCACCGCGTAGGCGGCCCGCTCGGGGAAGCTCTCGGCGAGGGCGTCGTGCAGCTCGGCGGAGCGCTCGACCGACTCCCGGAACACCTCGTCCAAGCCGGCCTCGGCGACGACGTCGGGCACGCTCCAGCCGAGGGAGGTCGAAAGCGGCTGCCACTCGACCGTGAGCATCCGGTGCCGCTGGAGGTCCCGGAAGGCCCCGTAGTCCGACACGACGTCGAAACGGTAGGCGGTGCGCTCGAAGGCCCGCCCGGGCCGGTGGCGCCGGTTGGCCCGCCCGCCGGCGTAGGCGTCGACGAGGCTCGCCCGCTCCGCCTCGGACAGGAGCGCGACGCGCCGGGCGACCTCGGCCTCGGAGCAACCCGAGAACGGGTAGCACATCGCGACGAGCACCTTCTCCTCGCCATCGGGGTCGTAGTCGACGAGATCGACCGAGATCCCCGGCGGGGCGAGCTCCCCGGCGGGCCGGTCGGGCTCCGGCCAGAGGCGCTCGACGAGCGACGCCGTCTCCTCCCGGCGCGCGCCGAGATAGGTCGCCCACCTTCCCCCCCGCTCGGGGCGGTCGATGCGGGCGAGGAACGAGGGGATCACCTTGCGCAGCTCGGCGAGCATGAGCTCGGCGTACTGGCGCGCCTCGGGGAGCGGGTCGGAGCGCATCCTGAGCAGCAGGAGCTCGAAGGACTGGCCGGAGCCGTAGATCCCGACGTTCGACAGCGCCGCCGCCGGCAGCAGGCCTCGGAGGGCGTCGAGGGCGCGTGCCTTGACCGAGCGGCGGTAGGCGAGGTCGCCGACCCCCGCCGGCTTCGGGTAGTGGCTCGTCAGGTGCGCCTGGAGCTTCGGCAAGAGCGCGGCGTAGGTGTCGAACATCCGGTCCATGTCGCCGACGTAGCGGGCGCCGAGCGGCGAGTCGAGGAGCTCGGGGTCCCGGTGGTAGCGGTAGTGTCCTGTCGGCAGCCGTGTGCTGTAGGGGATGTAGCGCGTCGACTGCTCGAGGTAGGCCATCAGCCGGCCGCGCTCGAGGACCTTGGTGAGCAGATTGGACGACTGCTCGCAGGCGAGGTGCACGCCGCCGAGCTGGGCGACGGAGTCGTCGCCGTAGTCGTTGAAGACCCGAGCGTAGAGCGCCTCGGCCCGGGCGACGCCGACGGTCGCGTCGAGGCCGGCGTCGCCGGTCACGTCGAGGTCGCCGACGAACTCGTCGAGGAACAGCCGTCGCAGGCTCTTCGGCGAGCGGGAGTAGCGGGCAAAGAGCGCCCCCTTCACGACCTCGGGGAGGTTGACGAGGGCGAACACCGGACCGTCGAGGTTGGTGAAGTAGCGGCGGAG
>DAHVLW010000276.1:0-6640 GCA_027320205.1 Acidimicrobiaceae bacterium | reverse complement strand
CGACGGCGACCATCGCGAGCACGTTCCCGGCGATCATGGGCGCCGGGTTGGCAAAGGCGTTGCCGGCGGTGAAGGTGCTGACGCGCCCGGCCGACGCCAAGGTGACGACGAAGTGGTCCCACGGCGGGGCAAACAGGGCCGCCGCCGCAACAGCTGCGACCGAGCCGGCAGCCCCGATCGCGAGCCGACGCGGCGGTCCGACGGCGGGGACGATCCCGTCGCGAAGTGCCGCGCCGCTGACGGCGGCGACGCTTCCGGCGGCTGCCAGCACCCAGGACACGAGCGCGAGGACCAGTCCTGCACCACCGAGGTGCGAGCCCGCGGCGATCACCGATCCTGCGTCGGCGAGGAGCAAGCCTGCCTCGACGAAGGCGAGCGCCGTCCCGAGCAGTGCACCGGCGAGCGACCATCCCCCGGGCGCCGCCGCGACGAGGATCGCCGCGACCGTCCAACCGGCGAGCGGTACGACATGCCCGGCAAGGCCGTCGGCGGAGCCGGCGAGCGAGGTCCCCGAGAGGTAGACGGGGAAGAGGCTCGCCACCCCGACCCCGACGGCGGCGCCGAGGAGCAGGGCGGCGAGCCGGCGGCGCACGGAGCGAACGCTACCGGACGTCATTGGGAGCACGGGGAGAGGACGCTGGGCGCCACCTGAGTCGAATCGCTGCAAAGGCGAACCGCGCGCCGGGCGCCCAGCGCCGCCATCGCGAGGCAACCTGAGGTCGTCTCCGAAGGTGCCTGCGGCTCGCCTTGGACGAGGCGCCCTCGCTTCATTACGGTCGTGAGATCTGGGCCAAGTGAGCGCGCGGCCCGCGCCCGGCCATCTCGGCGTGTGCCGGCCGCCGGAACGGGAAGGGGAGACGGCCATGGCCGACGCGGCGCGCGAGAGCGCGATTCGAGCCGAGACGACCACGATCTCGGGCCACCAGGGCGACAAGATCGAGGCGTACCTGGCCCGACCGCTCGACGCCGGGCGTCACGGCGGGGTCGTCGTCATCCATCACATGCCGGGCTACGACGAGGCGACGAAGGAGATCACGCGCAAGTTCGCCGCCCACGGCTACGCGGCGATCTGCCCGAACCTGCACCACCGCGAGGCCCCCGGGGCGAGCCCGGACGACGCCGCCGCGGCTTCCCGCGCCGCCGGCGGCGTCCCGGACGAGCGCCTGGTCGGCGACGTCTCCGGGGCGATCGCGGCCCTGAAGGCGCTCCCGGGCGCGAACGGGAAGGTCGCGACGATCGGCTACTGCTCGGGAGGGCGCCAGTCGTTCCTTGCCGCATGCAGCCTGCCGCTCGACGCCGCGGTCGACTGCTACGGGGCCTTCGTGGTCGGGACCGTGCCGGAGGGCCTGGGGCTCAAGATCGGCCCGCTCACTCACCTCGTCGGGCAGCTCTCCTGCCCGCTTCTCGGCCTGTTCGGGAAGGAGGACTCCCACCCGTCGCCGGAGGAGGTCGCCGAGCTCGAGAAGCTGCTCGAAGCCGCCGGCAAGACGTTCGATTTCCGCAGCTTCGACGGGGCTGGCCATGCCTTCTTCGCGGTCAACCGGCCCAGCTACCGAGTCGACGCGGCGAACGAGGGATGGCGCCTGATCTTCGAGTTCTTCGGTGAGCACCTCGCCGATTGAGGCGGCCGTGGAAGGCGAAAAGGAGACGACCATGTGCAGCTACGAGACCGAGATGGTCGATGTGAGCGGTAGCGGCAAGGGGGCCGCCGGCTGGTTTCCCCTGGAACAGGCGATGGTCTACTTCGACCATCCGGTGCACGCGCCGGCCGAGCACACCTTGAACGTCGACTTCCTCAACCACGGTCGCGGCCCGGCTGCGCGTGTCGCCGTCGAGCTCGACCCGGGCGCGGCACGGGCGTTGGCCGAGACGATCCTCGCCGTCCTCGACCGGACGCAGGTGCCGGCCGGAACCCGGTAGCCGGTCGGCAGGCGGTCAGTACGCGACGAGGCCGCGGAAGCTCGAGCCGAGCACGAGGTAGACCTCGTTGCTCGCCAGGCCGTCGACGACCTCGAGCCGCGTCGTGCCGGTGAGGTAGGACGAGACCGTCTCGGCAGCGTCCCCGCTTCCGGCCGAGTACTCAGCCACGTTGTCAGCGTGCTCGAACGACGCGGCGTTCCCCGTCCCGTTGATGAGGAACCCGGCAGCCCGCAGCTCCCGGGCGGTGGCGACGGCGATCCCGCCGACCCCCGAGCCGTTCAACACCTCGACGAGGACGTTCGAGGGGGCGAGCGTGGTCGCGGTCGGCGGGGCGAGCGTGGTACTCGTCGTCGTGACGGGGGCGCTCGTCGTGGTCGCCGGGAGGCTGGTCGGCGCCGGCGCGCGCGAGCCGGACGCCGACCCGGCGACGCTTGTCGTCGTCGCGGGCGCGGTCGTGGCAGTCGCCGGTACCGTCGGCGTCGCCCGGCTGCCGGAGGTGCGGGACGTGGCCGACGTGTGGGCGGTGCCTGAGGAGCCGGTCGAGCCCGGACCGTGCGCGGTCACGCCCCGGTGGAGCGTCCCAGGGGAGGTCGACGGCGACGAGTCCAGGGCGAGGCGCAGGCCGACGCCGATCCCGGCGCCGACGACGACGATGACGGCGAGCGCCACGGCGAAGTGCCGGGACCGCGCGCCCGGCGTGCGCTGCGGAGGCGGGGGATCCTCCTGCCGCAGGTGCGCCGGTCGCCGAGCGGGCTCGGGCGCCCCGTGCCGTCTGCTCATCGTGGCGCGCGGGCCGCGAGCTTCGGCCCGGCGAGCCGCCGTGGCCGGCCGGCTAGCCCGTGACCTTGGTGAAGGGAACGGTGTCGTGCGGCACGGCGACGGCGACCAGCTCGCCCCAGCGGGAGAAGGTCGCGCGCTGGCGGTCCTTGCCAGCGGTTCCCGACTCCGCGATCGGCAGGCGACGCCCGGTCGCAGCGACGTCGAGGTGGAGGCGCCACTGCTTGCCGCTCGACGTGAAGGACCACGAGAGGCGGTCGGCCGGCTCGCCGTCCACCGTCACGTGCGACACCGTCACGTGACCGGAGCTCGGCAGGAAAGCCGACGGCAGCCCCGAGATGAGAAGGTTTGCCTTGAAGGTCCGGTATGCCGACGTCCCGGCGTCGACGGCGACCCACCGGCTGCCCGCCCGACGGATGTCGGCAGCGGGCATGCCCAAGGCCTTCCGCAGGCCGGACTGGTCGCCCCGGAAGTAGGCGCGCGTCGGCGTCAGCCGGATCTGCACCCAAGCCTTGCCCGAGCGGAGCTCCTGCCGGCCGCGCTCCAGGCCCGCGTCGCCGACGATCGTCTCGTTCGCACCCGGGCCGCGCTCGACGAGGTCGAGGTGGACGCTGCGAGCTGCCAGCATCGCCCGACGGGTTGCGGCGACGAGCGAGCTCGCCGAGGGCAATGGCGACTGGCCGGGGCGCAGTGCGGTCGCGGCCGACGCCGTCGGCGGCGAGGCGAGGAAGGCGGTCGCGACGCCGAGCGCGCTCGTACCGGCCACCGAGACCGCCGCGAGCGTGAGACCGAGCGACGCCGCCCGCGCGCCCCGCAGCACCCGCCGACGCGGGTCCCGGCACGTGCTCCTGCGACAGGAGGAGGCAGGCACCGGCGGAGCATAGACGGCCGGTCACCGCGTCAGATCCGTTCGAGCGCGCCGCCGTCGAACAGCGGGACCATGTCGAAGTCCCGCACGTCGGCGCGCATCTCCTCGTCGGTCGGCTCCGTGGCGGGAACGGCGGCAGCCTCGAGGATCGTCGATAGGAGCTCCCAATCGCTGCAGGTGATGAGAAACAGGCCCGGTCTGCCGAGCACGTGGCGCACCGCTCGGCCGATCGCCGGCGCGTCCGTGAGCGGCTCGTACCAGCTCCTCCGGCCCTGCTCGGAGCCCTCGCGCCATCGGCGCCTCGCGACGGACTTGATCGTCTGGACGGCGACGTGGCGCTCCTCGCAGCGAGCGATCAGCCGCTGGACCGCGCCCCGGTAGGTGTCGTCGGCCAGGAGCAACGCGTTGTAGGGGAAGATCACGGAGTCGTAGTCGAACCGCTCGAGGCTGCGCAGGTGCATGGTCGCGACCCGAAGGCCGTGGCCCGTCACGCCGATGAAGCGCGTCAGGCCCTCGTCCCGAGCGCGGCAGAGTGCCTCGAGCGCTCCTCCGGGGGCGTGCGCCTCCTCCCACTCGTCCTCCTCGACGAGATTGTGCAGCTGGACCAGGTCGACGTGGTCCACCCCGAGCCGCTCGAGCGAGCGCTCCAGCTCGGCGCGGGCAGCACCGCCGCTGCGCTCTCCCGTTTTGGTGGCGAGGAAGTATTCGTCGCGGCGTCCGACGAGCCACGGGGCCATCCGCAGCTCGGAGTCGCCATAGCTCGCCGCGGTGTCGAGATGGTTGATCCCGTGGTGGCGGACCACCTCGAGCACGGCGTCAGCCGTGTCCTGGCTGACGTCACCGAGCCCGGCTCCGCCGAAGATGACCCTCGTGCTGTCGTGACCGGTGCGGCCGAACGGTTGTTGCTCGATCATGAGACGAGCCTACGTTGCAGGACTCGCTCAGACGGGGCATGGTCGCCGCGGCGGCGGCACGGCGGGCGAGCATGCCCGTTCGACAGGGCGGATCCGGCTCGACAGGGCGGATCCCGCTCGGTAGGTGCGAAGCCCGCTCAGCCCGCCGGGACCTTCCACCCCTGCCGGGCCGCGATCTCCCTGCACGTCGGGCAGAGCGGGTAGCGCTTCGGGTCCCGGGAGGGCACCCAGACCTTGCCGCACAGCGCTCGCACCGGCGCGCCCGTGACGAGCGACTCGACGACCGAGGTGCCCGCCGGAAGGAACTCGCCCTTCTCGGGCTTGAAGCCCTCGAGGACGATGTGGCTCATGCGTTCGTGGTCGCCGTCGAGCGCAGGATCGGCTCGCGCCGGAGCGGTGATCGTGCCGGTGCCGGGTCCCGCGGGCCCTGGCGAGCTGATCTCCTCGGCGGTCGGCATGTGTCGAGGGCGCATGGTACTGGCGGGCCTCGCGCCGCGCGTCATCGTGGAGGCCGGCGACGACGCCGGGCAGGTCGCGATCGTGTCGCAGCCGCCCCGGCCGGCGGAATGAGGGGTGGCTCTTCGGGGGCGACGGCTGGCTCAGCGGGCCGGTCCGCGGCGAGCAGCTCCCTGCTCGCGGCGATGGCGCGCCGCGCCAGGTCCCGGTCCGGCCGCGCCAGGCGCTCGAGGGCGTCGCGCGCCGAAACGATGGCGTCGAGGTGGGGCGACGGCGAGCGCTCGACGACGCGCGCGCCGAACCTCCGGCGCTCGGCCCACGAGCAGTGCAGCTCCTCGCGGGCGCGGCTGAGCGCGACGTAGAGCAGGCGGCGCTCCTCCTCGAGCGCCTCTGCGGTTCGGGCCTGCGCCATCGGGACGAACCCGTCCTCGAGCCCGGTGACGAAGACGACGGGCCACTCGAGACCCTTGGCTCGGTGGAAGGTCGAGAGCGTGACGGCGTCGCAGCGCCTCGACGCCGCGTCGGCACGAAGCTGCGCGCGCACCCAGGACAGGAACCCGTTGACCGACGGCCGCGGGTCGTCCCTCCGGTACTCCCGCGCCGCGTCGAGGAAGTCGGAGATGGCGTCCTCGGCGCCGAGCTGGGGCGCGCCGAGCTGGGGCGTGCCGAGCTCGCGCGTGCCGAGCTCGGGCGTGGCGAGCTCGCGCGGGCCGAGACGGGGCGTTTCGAGATGGGGAGTGTCGAGCTGGCGGGCGCGCAGGTCGAGCTCGAGGTCGTCGAGAAGCGCGACGAAGGCCCGGGGGCTCGAGGGATCCCCGGACTCGTCGAGCGCATCGCGAACCGCCGGATCGGCGAGGAAGGCGGTGGCGGGGCCGCTCGCGACCGGCACCCCGGCGGCGGCGAACGCCTGCTCGAACGGACCGAGCTGAGCATTGGTCCGTGCCAGGACGGCGACCGCGGCCCAGCCCCGGTCGAGGCGGCGGGCTCGTGCGGCGCCCGCGACGACGGCCGCGACCTCGTCCTCATCGCTCGGGTAGGCCGAGATCGACGGGACGAGCCCGTCAGCCGCGTCGGGGCTCGACCGGACCTCCGTGCCGATCGGATCGTGCGTGCCCCGCGCCGGAGCGGCGTCGCCGGCCGTGCCGCCGCGGCGCCGCGCCCCGGCATCGCGATCGAGCACCGCCGCGGCGACCGCAACGACCTGCGGGGTCGAGCGGTGGTTGGTGTCGAGCCGGAGCACGGTCGCCTCCGGGAAGCGCTGCTCGAACGCCGAGACGACGCCGACGACGGCGCCGTTCCATCCGTAGATCGCCTGGCGCGGGTCGCCGACGGCGCAGAGGTCCGGCCGCCCGCCGAGCCAGGCCTCCAGCAGGCGGAGCTGGGCGGGGTTGGCGTCTTGGAGCTCGTCGACGAAGAGGTGGGCAAAGCGCCAGCGCTGGGCCGCGGCGAAGTCGTGATCCTGGCGCATCTCCTCGACGAGGCCGATGAGCAAGTCGTCGAAGTCGACGAGGCCGCGTCGTCGCCGCTCGCGTTCGTAGGACGCGTAGGCCTGCGCGACCACCTCGAGGGGCAGCGATGGCGTGCGGCGCGCCGCGGTCGCCTCGGGGACGTAGTGCTCGGACGCGACGAGGCGCGCCTTCGCCCATTCGATCTCAGCAGCGATGCCGGCGAGCGAGCTGCGTCGGTCGCTCGCCCCGGCCCTCAC
>DAHVLW010000273.1:0-8849 GCA_027320205.1 Acidimicrobiaceae bacterium | reverse complement strand
GCTCCCACGCGCGGAGAGACCGTCGAGGCGGCGCCGCGAGCTCGGCGAGGTTCCCGGGGCGAAGGCGCCTTGCCGGGACGGGCTTCCTGGCCGCCTGCGCCGCCTGCGCCGCGACTGCGTACCCCGCGAACTACTGGATCCGCGTGCCCTTCGGCCGGAGCTTCTTCGACGTGCCGACGCCCGCCATCCTCCGAGGCGAACGGACCGACGCCGTGCTCCAGGTCGGCGAGCAGCCGCTCGCGTTCATCTACCCCCGCCTGCCGAGCCGCATCATCGCGATCGGCCTCGTGAACAACATCATCGAGCCGACCTACGTCCGGACGATCGACGAGCGGGCCGAACGCGCGCTGCGTGACGGCGGCGGCGTGTTCGTCGACTTCGTCGGTGCCTACCGGGACCGGCTGGAGACGCCTCCGCGCACCGAGGGCTACCTCGCCGAGATCGGGCTCGGCGGCTGGCGTCCCGCGGCGTGCGACGTCGACCACACGAGGGTCGGCGCCGTGCTCGTCAACGTCACCTTCTGCCGCCTCACCGGCCCGGTCCGACGCCTCGCCGCCGAGGTGGCGGGGCAGACGGTCAGGAGCGCCGCCTGAGCCCGTTCGGGCGCAGCGCGGCGATCTCCTCGAGGCGGCGTCGCATCATCTCGCCGACGGCGCGACTCGAGAACCGCCGGGCGATCGTCGCGGCCGCGGCGGTGCCGAGCCGGGCGCGAAGCGCCGGGCGCTCGTAGAGCAGGCGCATGCGGCGGGCGGCCTCGGCGACGTCGGGCTCAGCCCACAGGCCGCCGGGACGGTAGACGTTTCGCGCCTCGGGGTTGAAGCGGAGCTCTGCGTCGCTCACCTCGACGAGCCGGTAGCCGACGGGGCAGCTGTTGCGCAGCGTCATGAAGTCCGCCGTCCCGGAGTACCAGGTCGCGACGACCGGCCGCCCGAGCGCCATCGCCTCGGCGGCGCCGAGGCCGAAGCCCTCGCCTCGATGCAGCGAGACGAAGACGTCACAGGAGGCGGTGAGAGCGGCGAGCTCCCCGCTGGAGAGATCGGCGTCGAGGACCGAGCCGCCCACGGCAGCGAGATGCGCCCCGAGGAGCTCGGCCGCCTCTGGATAGGAGCCGAGGTTGATCGTCTTCATCACGAGCTGCACCTTCTCGGCCCGCTCGGCGGCGCTGAAGGCGCGCCGGTACGCCTCGATCACCGCCAAGGGGTTCTTCCTCGCGAAGGTCGAGGCGGCGTCGAACCAGGAGAGGTAGACGACGCGCCCGTCGCGGAGGCCGAAGTCCGCCCGGGACCGACCGGGGTCCGGCACCGGCTCCACGACGCAGGGGACGACGACGACGGGCTTGTCGGCGACGCTGCGGAACACCCCGGCGACGAACGCCGACGCGACCCACACCTCGTCGACCCGCCCCAGTGACTCGACGAGGTCCGGAGCCAGCGACGCGAGCTCCCAGAACCACGAGCCGATGACCCGGCGCGCCGTGCCGGGGGGGCGGAGCGCCTCGTCCGGCATCGCGTGGAGCTCGTTCACGTTGAGGAAGACGAGGTCGACGTCGTGGCGCCGCTCCGCGGGCAGCGACCGAAGGCGGGCGGGCAGTCGTGCCGCGAGCCTCGGCGCCCCGTAGTCGTAGTCGACGAGGGCGACCTCCACGCCCGCGTCGAGCAGCGCGCCGACGCTCCGCCGAGCCGCCTCCGAGAGGCCGGTCGTCGCCTCCCAGCTCGCGATGGCGTTGAGGCCGATCGGCGCCGCCGTCACGGACGCCTGGCGACCACCGCGTAGAAGGGCGCGCCGAACAGCCGCTCGTTGAGCACCTCGACCACCGGTCGAAGCACCGCGGCCCAGGGCTCGTCCCCGGCGGGCTCGGCCAGCTTCGGCCGCCTCCGGCCGTCGACCGGGCGCACCTCGACGCCCGCGAAGCCGCGTGCCCCGGCGAGAAAGGCGAGCAGCCGCGCCGGGACGGGTCGGGCGACCTTCGGGTCGGCGTAGAGCTCCGAAGCGCCGACGAGGAGGTTGTCGGGATCGGGCGCTTCGAGGACGAGGAGTCCCCCGGTCTCGAGGGCCCGCGCGGCGAGGTCGACCAGCTCGACGAGCTCGTCGGGAGCCACGCGCTCCACGAGCCGCACCGCGGTGATCGCCCTCAGGCTCCCCTCCTCGACGCCCCGGAGGTGCTCGAGCGGGTCGCCGGTGCGGATGTCGAGGTCGGCGCTTCGGCCGAGCTCGGCGTAGCCGGCGTCGGGCTCGAGCCCGTAGGCGTCGACGCCCGCCTTGCGGAGCACCTCGAGCCAGGCACCGCTGCCCGCCCCGATATCGAGGACGGGGCGGGTGGAGGCGAGCGCCACGATGTCGGCGAGGTAGGCGCGGGCCCGCTCCTCGGCGGCGCGCTCGGGGTCGTGCACGGCCTCGTCGAACGCGCTGCAGAGCCGGTCGAATGCACCCCCCACCCCGGCTCGCCCGCTCGCCCCGGAGCCGCCATGGGCAAGAGCGGCGTCCGGCTCGCCGAACGGGGCGGCGGCGAGCTCTGGGGCGGGCGGGGCCGGCACCAGTCCGGCCAGGCCCCGTCGGAGATCGTCGACGAGGAGGTCGGCACGCGCGAGGCCCACACGCATCTCGGCGAGCCGCCGCTCGGCCTGCGCGCGCGCCACCTCGAGCTCGGCCTCACCCGCGAGGACGCGGTGCGCGAGGCGCTCGTCCTCGGCCGCGAGCGCCTCGGCGCGGCGCGTGAGCTCCTCGACGCGCTCCTCGACGACCTGCGCGAGGTCGCCGAGCTCGGTTCGCAGAAGGCCGATGCCGTCGTGGTGCCGGGCGAACGCCTGGCGCTCGCTGCGCTCGACGAGCTCGCGCAGCTCCTCGAGCGCCTCGTGCAGCGACTTGAGATCCCAACCCTGACGCTCGAGCACGGGGAGCGCCGCGTCGATCGCCGCGCCGTGGCGGTCGAGCGTCTTCCCGTGCTGCTCGATCGACGCGTTCGCCCCCTCGATCTGCCGGCCCTGCCGCTCGACGAGCTCGCTGAGCTTGCGTAGCTCGGCGAGGTCGTGCCGCAACGCCTCGAGGTCGTAGCCGTGGCGCTCGATCACCGGAAGTGCCGCGTCGATCGCCGCGCCGTGGCGGTCGAGCGTCTTCCCGTGCTGCTCGGCCCCGGCGGTCGCCGCCTCGATCTAGTAGCCGTGGCGTTCGAGCACGGGGAGCGCAGCCTCGATCGCCCAGCCGTGACGCTCGACGGTCCCTGCGAGGTCCTCGATGCAGGCGCTCTCCGCGGCGAGCCCGGTGTGCAGCTCTTCGGCCAGGACGTCGAGCTTCTGGCGCCGGAGCTCGTCGAGCTCCGCCTCGACGCGACGCCGGAGCTCGCCGAGCTGCTCGACAAGGAGATGGTTGAGCTCGAGCTGCCGGCGGAGCACCGGCCAGCCGAGACGGGCGACCACCCGCTTCCAGGCGCCGAGGCGGGTCCCCGGCGGCACGACGAGACCGAGGTCCGGATCCCCCGCGCCGGCGAGGGCCCCTCCCGCACTCTCGCTGCTGCTCGGTCCCTGCGGGGGTTCCGGCACCTGCCCGTCCTCTCTGCCGCCCACTGCCGGCCGCCGCCTGCGGCCGCCCGTGGCAGCACCCGCGCGGCCCCGTGCCTTCACGTCGGGTCAGGTCCCGGCGGCGACGCTCAGGTCGCCACCCTAACCGGCCCGCTCCCCGCAGCGGTGCTCCCCTGCTCGGCCGTCCTTCGCCGGGTGACCAGGGAGGACAGCGCCGATCGGGCGGCGGAGCCGGCGAGGGAAGCGGCGAGGTGCGCCGACGCCTCGGCACGCCCTGTCGCGCCGACGCGCTCACGCAGGCCCGCATCGGCTGCGAGCCGGCGCATCCAGCGCGCCGCCCCGTCGACCTCGACCTCCGCCCAGATGCAGCCGCGCCCTTCGAGAAAGGGAACGCCGGGATCGAGAAGGCCGTCCGCCTCGACGACCTCCCGCACCGAGTAGCCGACCCGGCAGCACGCCCGGGGACCGGCCCGGTCGAGTACGCCCGCCCACCCGGTCACGACGACCGGCTTCCCGAGCGCCAAGGCGTCCGCGACCTCGATGCCGAAGCCGCCCGAGCGGTGCAGCGAGACGAAGACCTCGCATGACTCGAGAAGGCCGCGCAGCTCCGACGGCGACGGGTCGGCTACGAGCAGGCCGCCGGCGGCGTCCACCGCGCGCTCGAGCTGCTCTGCCGCCTCGCTGCGCCCGGAGGCATCGGCGAGCACGACGACGAGCCGCGCCGCCTTCCCGCGAAGCTGGCGCGGGAACGCCGCGCGGAAGGCCTCGACGGCGGCGAGAGGATTGGCCCGCGCCACCGTCGTCCCGGCGGGCACGGCGACGAGGAACGTGCACGGCTGCCCGCCGCCGGCGGCGGCCCCGGCAAGCGGGCCATCGGTGATCGAGCCGTGCTCCCCGGCAGCCCGGGCCGGGAAGGCCGCCGGCCAGGGGACGACGACGACCTCCTTCGGCGTGCTCATCCGGACGACCTCGGCCGCGTGCTCGCTCGGGGCCCACACCTCCTCGACGAGCTCGAGCAGCAGCTGGTGGGCCGGCGTGAGCGGGACGAACTCCGGAGAGAGGTCGGCGACGATGCGCCGGCCGCGCGCGCGGCGGAGGCGCGCCAGGCGCCCGATGCGCTCGGCCTGCCAGCCGTCGACGAAGTAGAGGTCGACCGGATGAGGCCCGCGGCGGGCGATCGGCACGTCCGCCCGGTCGACCGCACCCTCGGCGACGGAAAGGAGCGCTCGGTCGAGCTCGACGCGCTCGTTCGGGGTGAGCTCGCCGGTGCCGGTGAGCCGGTAGATCGTCGCCTCCGGCCCGGTCCTGTCGTTGTCCCGCTCCGCCCACGATCGGTCCGGCGTGACCCACCCCTCGGCCTGCCCGAGCTCGACGAGCACGACGTCGATGCCGGCATCCCGGAGCGCCGCCTCCGAGCGCCGGGCAGCCTCGGCCGCCTCGCACGGCCAGGAGGGCGCGAACAGGTTCACCCCGAGCGAGTCCTCGGCGCCGAGCACGAGGGCGCGCCGGCTGGCGCGCTTTCCCGCCCGCCCGCTCGCGCAGTGCTCGATGTGCTCTACGTAGCGGCGGGCGACGACCTCGTAGGTCGCCTCGGCTTCGACGAAGCGCCGCGCTGCCTCGCCGGCGCGGCGGCACCGCTCGGGATCGGCGGCGGCAGCGTCCATGAGGGCGACGAGGGCGTCGTGCTCCCCGTCGAAGTCGGTCGTCACCCGCCAGCAGTAGGTGGGGTCGAGCTCGCGGAACTGCAGCACGTCGCTCACGATGGCCGGGCGCCCGGCCCCGAGGGTGCGCATCAGCGTCGCGCTCATCTCCCCGGCGGTCGGCCAGCGGAGCGATATCCCGACGTCGCAGATCGACATCTCCCGCTCGAGCTCGGCAAGCCCGAGGTTCGTCCTCACCTCCAGGGCGCCGCCGAGCTCGGGTCGCGCCGCGATCCGCCGGATCTTCGCCTCGAGCAGCCGGTCGTCGGCGCGTCCAGCGACCACCATCCGGCAGGCCGGGTGCCGGCGGCGCACCTCGAGGAACGCCTCGACGATGGGGAGGATCCGCTTGTAGTAGTTGATGCCGCCGAACACGCCGAACACGACCTCGCCCGGACGCCGCGGGGCCTCGCGTGGCGCCTCTGCGATCAGCTGGGCGGGGAGCTGGATCGGGACGACGTCGTTGCCCGGGTAGCGCGCCCGCATCTCCCGTGCCATCGCCGAGGAGTGGACCAGGGTCCGCACGTTGGACTCGACGATGCGCCGCGCGAGAAGCACCTCGAGGCGGTCGAGGTCGATGCGTCCGCCGCCGGCGTCGACGAGGGGCAGGTCGTCGTCCGGCCGGATCGAGGGCCGGTCGTAGGCGACCTCGTCCCGGAACACCGAGCTCTCGGCGCCGCCGCACATCTCGGCCATGAAGTCGCCGAGGGAGGGGTCGTGCAGGACGAGCAGGCCCGGCTCGTCGAAGGCCCGGCCGAAGAAGAACCGGTGGTAGGTGGGGTTGTTGCCCATCTGGTAGACGTTGCAGTCGAAGTCCTCGAAGCGCGCCTCGGAGGAGCCGACCACCGGGACGCCCTCCGGCGCCCGGGCGCTCCAGGCGAGGTCGTCGCTCACCACTGCCGTGACGTCGACGAGGTGCCTCAGCTCCTCCAGCAGCTCGTAGCTGTAGTCCCCGATCCCGGTTCGCTCGGGCGGGAGGGGCGAGAAGAAGGCGACCCGCACCCGCGTGCCGTTCAGGGTCGGCGGGCGACGACGGCGAAGTCGGCCGGCGCGAAGAGGTGGAAGTTGACGACGTCGACCAGCGCGCCGACGACGTCGGCCCACGGCTCGTCCGGCTTCGGGCGTTCGAGCGGCGCTGCCTGGCCCGCGCGCTCGAGGCGGCGGATCTCGACGTCGCCGAAGCCCCGGGCGCCCACGAGAAAGCCGAGCAGCGCCGGCGGGACGGGGCGGCGGTGCGTCGGGTCGAGGTAGAACAGCGACGACCCGACGACCACGTTCTCCGGGTTGGGCGCCTCGAGCAGCAGCACGCCGCCCCGCCGCACCGCCCGCGCCGACAGCTCCACGAGCTCCACGAGCTCCTCGAGCTCGAGGTGCTGGACGAGCTGGATCGCCGCCACCGCACCGAGCGAGCCGGGCGCGAGCCCGGCGAGGTGGGCAAGCGCCTCCTCCCTGCGGGCGTCGAGCCCCTGGGCTCGGCAGCGCCCGACGCGCTCGGGGTCGCGGTCCACGCCGTACGCCTCGATCCCGCCGGCGGCGAGCACGTCGAGCAGCTCGCCCCGACCGCAACCGAGGTCGAGGACCGGACCGCCGGCCCCGGCGAGGTCCTCGAGGTAGGGGCTCACCCGCTCGCGCACCACCTCGTAGGGGCCGCGGAAAGCCTCGTCGAAGGCTGCCTGCAGGCTGTCGAACCCGCTCGGCAGCTCGGCGAGCCGCTCCGGGGGCACGGGCGCGGGGTAGTGGCGCCGCGCTTCCGCGAGGAACAGGTCGAGCTGGGACATCCGCAGCCACACGTCGTCGAGTGCCTTGCGCCAGGCGTCGCGGCGCGTGTCGGCCTCGTCGTAGGCGTCGAGCGCGGCGAGGCGCGCCGCCTTCTCCGCTGCGGCGAGGGCGGCCTCGAGCGTGCGCTGCGATTCGGCGGCGACGACCTCGGCGGCGCGCTCCGCCGCCGTGGACGTGGCGTCGTCCCGGGCCGAGCGGGCGGCCGCGTCCACCTCGTCGAGGCGCAGCTCGAGCTCGTCCATCGCCGTGCGCAGCCGGCCGACACCGTCGTGGTAGCGGGCGAGCGCCTGGCGCTGGCCGAGGTCCACCTTCTCCTGGACGAGATCGAACTGGCGGATGATGTCGCCCGTCGCCCGCTCGAGGTGGGTGAGGAGCAGCTCGTGGCGCTCGAGCGGTTCCTCGTGGCGCACGAGCACGCTCGAGTGGTGGGCAAGATCGCCGTCGACCCGCACCAGGCGCATCTCGTCGGCGTCCAGGCGTGCGCGCACGGCGTCGAGCTCGGCGAGCAGCGCCCTGTTGACCTGGACCTGGTGGCGGAGGAAGGGCCAGAGCAGCTTGGCGACCAGCCGGCGCGCCATGCGCAGGCGCCCCGAGACGACCGGCAACCCGAGATCGGCGTTCGCCTCGCCGACCGACCAGTGCGGGGTCAGGCCCGGCACGCGGCGTACCCCCCGCTCGTCGCTGCGCTCCTCGGCATGGCGGCCACATCGTACTGTCGGGCTCCCGGGTGCGCGCCGTTGCCGGCACGCCCTCCCCGGTCGGCGGCGCTGCTCAGGGTCACCGGCGCCACCGCCTCCTGCGCCGGGCGGCCGTGCGCCGGGCGTCGAGGACCGCTCCGGCATGGGCGAAGCGCTCCCTCACGAACGGTACGCGTGCATCGGGGCCGTGGTGGGCGAGCACCTCCGCTCGAGCTCTGGCACCGCGCTCGGCCGCGGCGGCGGGGGCGGCGAAGACGGCGCGCATGAGCTCGGCCGCCGCGTCGAGGTCCGGCTCGGCCCAGCGCGCGCCATGGGGGTAAGGGTCGTTCGCCACCGGCACCGCGCCGGGCGTCCAGGGCACGAGGTACGCCGTCTCCTCGCTCATGAACTCGAGGTTGCCCGAGTAGCCGGTGGCGACGACCGGCTTGCCGAGCGCCATCGCCTCGGCGAGCGTCAGGCCGAAGCCCTCGGCGCGATGCAGCGACACGTAGCAGTCGCACGCCGCGACGAGGCTCAGGTGCGCGTCGCGGTCGGAGTAGGAGTCGAGGACGACCACGTCCGGTCGCGCCGAGGCCACCCACTTCAGGCGCTCGAGATCGGGCGTCCGCGACGCGCCGTTCACCGCCTTCACGACGAGCAGCGGGCCCTCACCCGGCCGGAACGCCCGCGAGTACGCCTCGAGCAGCCCGAAGGGGTTCTTGCGCTCGACGACGCTCATCACGTCGAAGCAGAAGAGGAACACGAAGCGGTCCTCCGGCAGCCCCAGTGCCCGTCGGTCGAGGACGGTCGCGGCGCGGGGCTCGACGATCGGCAGGGGGAAGGCGTAGACGGGCTTCGGCGAGACCCCGGCGATAGCGGCGCGCGCGAAGTCGCTGTTGGCCCAGATCTCGTCGACGAGGTCGAAGGCAGCGTCGAAGCGGCGCGGGAACTGCTCGATCTCCCACGCCCAGAGGCCGATCGTGTACCGGCCGGCGAAGAAGCCCGGACCCACGCGGCGGGCGAAGTTGGGGAGCTCGTCTGCGTTGACACAGACGAGGTTGACGTCGAGCCGGGCGCGTCCGGCCGGGTCGTAGGGATGGAGCTGGCGGCTCACCGAGGTCCTGTCGACGTAGGTCGAGGTCGTGATGCCCGCGCGCTCGGCGACGAGCGCCGCGAGG
>DAHVLW010000271.1:0-22848 GCA_027320205.1 Acidimicrobiaceae bacterium | reverse complement strand
CGGCGCGGCGCGCGCGGGCGCCCGCTTCGGGTGCGCTGAAGACAGACGCGAGCCCGGCGTCGCTCGCGTAGGGCAGCGCGCCGATCGCGCCGGCCATGACCGAGCGCGACCCGCACGAAAGGGCGGCGAGCAGCAGCGGGGACGGCGCGAGGTCACTCAGTGCGGCGACGCGCGCGAGGAGCGCGAGGCCGAGCGCGACGGCGCCAAAGGTGCCGATGTCCGGCGCGGCCATGATCGAGAGGCGGTCCTTCGCCGAGGCGTGGGCGAACAGCCCGTCTGCGGCATCGGCGAGCCCGTCGAGGTGCAGCGCGCCGGTGAGCGCGACGTCGGCTCCCGCCACGACGACGGCCGCCGGCAGGCTCGGCCAACGGCCCCGGGCAATCTGCCAGATCAACCCTTCGGCGGCGCCGATCGCGACGCCCGCTGCGGGAAAGCAGGCCAGGGCGTCGGCCGATGGGACGGCGTCAGAGCGGATGACCGGCGTGAGGAACGCCAGCGCCTCGCGCATCGCCTCCCTTCTCGTCATCGGCATGACCCCGATCGGGAAGTCGAGGGGTGGCCGAGCGCGAGCATCCGGCCCGCCACGACGAGGTAGGCCTCCCCGGCCGCGAGCGAGACGACGGCATTCACCCGGCCGAGGACGTCACGGAAGTGCCGGGAGAGGGGGTGCGAGGGGACGATGCCCGAGCCGACCTCATTGGAGACGGCGATGACGAGGCCCAGACGGCGCTCGGCCTCGTGGGCGAAGCTCGCGGCGGACCCGACGATGCGCTCCTCGTCGAGCCCTCGCTCGAGGAGGTTCGCCACCCAGAGCGTGAGGCAGTCGACGATCACCGTGCGCGCTCGGTCGGTCCGCTGCAGCGCGCCGTTGAGCTCGAGCGGCTCTTCGATCGTCAGCCAGCCGGCCGGGCGAAGTGCACGGTGGGCGTCGATGCGGCGGGCAAACTCCGCATCGTTCGCCACGGCCGTGGCGATGAAGGTCACCGGCGCCGCCTCGTCGCGGGCAAGCACGGAGGCGAGTGCGGACTTGCCGCTGCGCGCGCCCCCGAGGAGGACGACGAGCATCAGTAGTCGAGTCCCTTCGCGGCGCGGATGCCGTCGTCGAAGGCGTGCTTCACCTTTCGAACCTCACTCACCGTGTCGGCGATCCCAACGATGGCCTCGGGCGCGTCCCGCCCGGTGAGGATCAGGTTGACCTGGGGCGGTCGACCGCCGATCGTGGCGAGGACATCGCGCTCCTCGATCCATCCCCAGTTGATCGGGTAGGTGATCTCGTCGAGGAGGACGAGGTTGAACTCCCCCGAGTTGATCGCGCGCTTCCCGAGCGCCCACGCCTCGCGGGCCATCTCTGCCGAGCGCTCGAGGTCGTCGGACTCCCAACTGAAGCCGTCGCCCATCGTGTGCCACTCGGCGCCGAGCCCGCTGAGGAGGCGAACCTCGCCGGAGTGCCAGCGGCCGGACTTCACGAACTGCACGACACAGACGGACCAGCCTCGCGCGAGCGCGCGGAGCACGGTGCCCATCGCGGCCGTCGTCTTTCCCTTCCCGTCGCCGGTGTTGACAAGGACGAGCGAAGTCGCCCGGCGAAGTGGCCGTTCCGGCCGCTTCGTCGGAGGGGTCGTCGTCATCGAAGACTCGCGATCGGCGTCGCTGATCTGCTCCCGGCCTGCCCGGCAGCCGAGCGGCGCGGGCGCACCGGTGCGACGACGAGGCCGTCTCGTCCGGCGAGCACCTCCACCGACGCTCCGAAGACGCGCTCGATGCTCGCCTGATCGAGCACGTCGGCGGCGGGACCGTCGAGGGCGACTCGCCCCCCCGAGAGCACGAGGAGGCGCTCTGCGTACTGGGACGCGAGCGTGAGGTCGTGCAGCGCCGCGAGCACCGTCAGGCCGTGCTCGCGGCGGAGTGAGTCGGCGAGCTCGAGGACGAGCTGGCCGTGCCCGAGATCGAGCGAGGTCGTCGGCTCGTCCATGACGAGCAGTGGAGCCTCCTGGGCGAGCGATCGGGCAAGGACGGCGCGCTGGGCTTCGCCGCCGGAGAGCTCGCCGACCGGCTTTCGGGCGAAGGGCTTCAGCTCCAAGCGCTCGAGCACCGCGGCGACGATGCGTCGGTCACGGCGGGTCTCGCTCGCAAGGACGTGATGATGCGCACTTCGACCGAGCAGGACGTAGTCCGACACCGTCATCGCCGAAGGAAGCAGCGGTCGCTGGGGGACGAAGGCGACGAGCCGGGCCATCGCCCGAGGCCGGCGGCGCGGCGCCGGGCACCCGTCGATGCAGATCTCGCCCCGGTAGTCGATGAGCCCAGCGACGGCGCGAAGCAGGGTCGTCTTGCCAGCGCCGTTCGGGCCGACGAGGCCGACCCACGAGCCGCGCTCGATCGTTGCGCTGACGCCCTCGAGGACCGCCTGGGTACCGAGCTCGACGACGAGGTTGTCGATCTCGAGCATCAGGCGAAGCGTCTCGATTGGCGGAGCACGACCAAGAAGAACGGCGCGCCGAGAAAGGCGGTGACGACGCCGATCGGGATCTCCCCCGGAGAGAGCACGCTGCGGGCGACCAGGTCGGCGAGGACGAGGAAGCCGGCGCCGAAGAGCAGAGCGAGGGGGAGGATCCGCCGATAGCTTGGGCCGACGAGGAGGCGGATCGTGTGCGGGACGATGATCCCGACGAAGCCGATCAGCCCGCTCACCGCGACGGCCGCGGCCGTTCCGAGCGTCGCCGCGATCACGACGATGAGCCGGACACGATCCGCTCGCACGCCGACGCTCTTCGCCTCGTCGTCGCCGACGCTCAACGCATCGAGGAGCCCGCGGCAGGAGACGAGGACGACGCTTGCCACCGCGACGTACGGCAATATCAGCTCGACGTCGCTCCAGCCGGCGGTCGAGAGGCTCCCGAGGATCCAGGAGTAGACCTCTTGGAGGACCGGCGTGCTGCGTTGCTGGAGGAAGGTCTGCGCTGCGGTGAAGAACGCGCCGACGGCGACGCCGGAGAGGATCAGGCTCGACGCGTTTCGTAGCTTCTGGCCGGAGCGACCGAGCGCGAACGTGGCGGCGACGGCGAGGATCGCACCGGCGAAGGCGGAGAGGGGAAGCGGGGAGACCGGCCAGCTCAGGAGCTGCGGGAGCAAGATGATGGCGATCGTCGCGCCCAGCCCTGCCCCCGAGGCGACGCCGAGCAGGTAGGGGTCGGCGAGCGGGTTGTGGAACACGCCCTGGTACGAGGCGCCGGCAAGGGCCAGCATCGCACCGACGAGCGCGCCGAGGACGATGCGGGGCATGCGGAGCTGCCAGATCACCGCGACGTCGGTAGCGGAGAGGTGCGAATGCACGTCGAGCAGCGGGATCCGGCTCGCCACCTGGGCGAGCACCGCCCCGGGGGGGAGATCCGCCGGGCCGACGAGCAGCGACGCGACGGCGGCGGCAAGGAGGACGGCGATCCCGAGCGCGACGTGCCCTGGGCGAAGACGCGTCGGATGGATCCCTGCTTCGAGGTCGCCAGGGTCGTCGAAGAGGCGAAGCTCCGGCTCCGACAGCCCGCCGCGCGGCTGGCGGGTCAGGAGCCGAGCGCGGCCGAGGTCGCGGAGCTGGTCGCCCTCGACCGTCCCCATCAGCGCGCGGCCGGTGGCTTGCGGCCGTCGAGGACATCGGCGAGGACCGTGACGAAGCCCTCGAGGCTGTGCGGTCCCCACTCCTGGGCGACGGAGTCGTTCACCGCGATGACGTGGCCGAGGCGTACCGCGGCAAGGTTCGAGAACCCCGGACGCGCGGCGAAGCTCTTCGCGCTCACGCCGCAGCAGATCGTGTCGGCGAGAAAGACGTAGTCCGGGTTCGCCGAAAGGACGTACTCGGCCGAGAGCTGCGGGTAGCCAGAGCTCGCCTTGGCAGCCGCGTCGGCGATGTCGCGCATGCCGAACCGGGAGAACAGCGCGCCGACGAAGGTCCTCGACGTCGCGCTGTAGTAGGTCGGGTCGATCTCGACGTAGTACGTCGCGCCCCGCCCACGACCTCTCGCCGATGCAACGGCACTCGAGAGATCGTCGTTGATCCTCGAGTCTGTGCTCACCGCCCCCACTCGGTGCCCCGTCGCCGCACCGAGCTCGGTGACCTGCTCTTCGGCTGCCCGGATCGTCGAGACGGGCGGGAGGAGGAGCGTCGGGACGTGGAGGGCCCGCAGCTGGGCGACGAGGTGGTGCTCGTCGAAGGCCAGCACGACGAGATCGGGGTGCAGCGGCAGGTAGCCCTCGGCGCTCGATTCGTAGCCGGTGAAGCTCGTTCTCGGCGCGTCCGGCGGCCACGTCGAGTACTTGTCGACCCCGACCACCTGGCTGCCGGCGCCGATGGCGTAGAGCATCTCGGTCGCGCTCGCCGAGAGGCTGAGGATCCTCGTCGGCCTGGCCGGGATGCGCACCGACCCGGCGGCGCTGCGCACCGTGACGGGGAACGCGCCGCCGGCGGGGCGGTGACGACCCGTCGTCGCGCCCGTGGCGCCCGCGGCGCCCGAGGCGGAAGCGAGCAGCGTGGCAACGAGGCAGATGGTGGACAGGACGGCTCGTCTCATGGCTCTCCTCCTCTCATCGAGGATTCGTGCCTGAGACAGGGATCTCCATCCCTGCGACCGCCCGTTACCTCGACGCGCATGGTCGCTCCCGACTGACCAGGCGACCTGGCTCGTCCTCGGACCCTCGGGATCGAGGAACGACAGTTGCGGGACAGCGCCGGGATCTCACCGGACTTCGCTGGCCAGTCGGTTGCTCGCGGGACGCTATCTCAGAGCCGCTGGGCCGGCAAGGGGTGAGGTGAGAGCCGAGCCGCCGCCGCGACGAAGCGTTCAGCGAGCTCCGGCGTGGCGGCGAGGTGCTGGTGGAGGTAGCTCGCAAGAAGGTTCGTGTCGACGAACCCCCCGCGGCCGGCTCCGAAGCGTCCTTCGAGCTCGAGCCCCTCTCCCGGCGGCGTCGCGGAGGAGCGGTGGAACTCATGGCCTCGCAGCGAGGTGCCGATGGGGCCGAGGAACGACGCGGCGCGCGTCGTCGCGCACCGGTAGCCGAGGGTGAGCTGCTCACCCATCGTGACGCGCACCCCCGGGAGCGCGTTCGCCATGGCCCGACCATCGATCGATTCGCAGAGCCACATGAAGCCTCCGCACTCGGCCCAGGTCACGAGGTCCTTTCCGGCCCGTCGGTGCAGCTCGGCAAGCAGCGGGCGGTTCGTCGCGAGCGCTTCGGCGAAGACCTCGGGGAAGCCACCGCCTGCGTAGAGGCCGCTGCATCCTTCGGGCAGGGAGCTCGCCTCGAGGGGATCGAAGCAGGCGAGCTCGGCGCCGGCCTGCTCGAAGAGCTCGAGGTTCTCCGGGTAGGTGAAGCTGAAGGCCGGCCCGGCGCAGACCGCGATCCGAGAGCGTCCGACGCGACTGGCGTGCGGCAACCCTCCGACGGGGCGCCTCGGCACGGAGCGGGCGAGTGTGACCAGGGCGTCGAGGTCGAGAGCATGTTCGAGCAGTCCGCCGAGCAGGTCGATCGACGAGCGGGCGGCTCCCGGTCGCTCGGCGACGGGGATGAGGCCGAGGTGGCGCTCGCGCCATACGAGCCGGTCGTCGTTGTGAAGAACGCCGAGGACCGGCACCGGCAGCGGCGCGAGAGCCTCGCGCAACGACGCGGCGTGTCCTTCGCTGCCGACGCGATTGAGGACGACGCCGCCGAGGTGCAACGACGGATCGAGCGTCGCGAAACCGTGGACGACCGCGGCCACCGAGTCGCTCATCGCCGCGGCGTCGACGACGAGGACGATCGGCGCCTCCAGCACACGCGCCACCGCCGCGGTCGAGCCGTCGCAGTCCGGCAGGCCGGATCCGTCGAAGAGCCCCATGACCCCCTCGACGACGAGCACGTCGCAGCCGGCGCCGGCCTCGGCGGCGATCGGTCCGAGGAAGCCCTCGCCGGACAAGAAGGCGTCGAGCGAACGAGAGGGGCGACCCGTCGCGAGCCGGTGGTAGCTCGGGTCGATGAAGTCCGGACCGACCTTTGCCGCGCCGACCCGCTCTCCTCGCGCGCGTAGCGCAGCCATCAGCCCGGTGGCGACCGTCGTCTTGCCGACGCCGGAGTGCGTGCCTGCGACGACGAGGCGGGGACCGAGGATCGCCATGCCGGCATCCTCCCACCGGCGGGAGCCGGAGCCCGGCACCGAAGAGGACGCGGTGGCCGCGTGCGAGCTGGCGAAGACCGGACGGCTCTCGTGCGGCCGGTTGCGGCGCGATCAGGGCTGCCTCGCCGCCCCTCGCATGGCTTGCTGCCGTGAGCGCGGTGGCTGGAGGCGGCTCTTGATCGCCCGCGGCCCGAACGTCGTCGCGCACGTCGGGCACCAGAAGCCCTGCTCGAGCTCGGTGCCGCACGCGCGGTGGTAGAGGACGACGCTTGCCTCGTCGGCGGAGAGCCATCGGTCGCCCCACCGCATCAGCGCGACGAGGGCCGGGGAGAGCTCGAGGCCCATCTCGGTCAGCCGGTACTCGTAGCGGGGCGGGTGATCCTCGTAGCGGACCCTGGCGAGGATGCCACCGTCGACGAGCTTGCCGAGTCGGTCGGAGAGCACGGGCCGGGCGATGCCGAGATCCGCCCGCAGCTCCTCGAAGCGATGCAGTCCACGGAAGACGTCGCGCAGGATGAGCATCGTCCAGCGATCGCCGACGAGCTCGAGCGTCTTCCCGATCGAGTCGAACGGCTCGACGGGGGCGCTGGTCACGCCCGAGGATAGCGTCGGGCCAGTCCGTTCGCATTCAGAACTGACCTTCGGCTAGCGTGCCCCCATGCCCACCGACGACGAGCTGCTGGACGTGCCCATAGACGAGCTCCTGGTCGCGGCGCGTGACGTTCGCGACCGTGTCTTTGGCTCCCGGGTCACGTACTCACCGAAGGTGTTCCTCCCGCTCACGAAGCTCTGCCGGGATCGCTGCGGCTACTGCACCTTCGCTCAGCCACCGGCGAGGCTCGAGGCCCCCTACCTCGACGAAGACGAGGTGCTCGCCATCGCTCGCGCCGGGGCGCGCGCAGGCTGCCACGAGGCACTGTTGACCCTTGGCGAGCGACCGGAGCTGCGCTACGGGGCCGCGGCACGTTGGCTCGCCGACCACGGTCATGCCTCGACGATCGACTACCTCGCGGCGACGGCCAAGCTCGTGCTCGAGGAGACCGGCCTCCTGCCGCACACCAACGCCGGGGCGTTGCATGAAGAGGAGCTCGCCGAGCTGCGTGCCGTGGCGCCGAGCCAGGGGATGATGCTCGAGAGCCTCAACCCGATGCTCCCGTGTCACCGGGGCGCACCCGACAAGTCGCCCGAGCGGCGACTTTCGACCCTCGAGGCGGCCGGTCGCCTCGCCGTCCCCTTCACGACCGGCATCCTCGTCGGCATCGGAGAGAGTCGCACAGATCGTCTTGCGGCGCTCCGGGCAATCGCCGAATGCCACGCACGTCACGGCCACATCCAGGAGGTGATCATCCAGAACTTCGTCCCAAAGGAAGCAACGGCGATGCGCGAGTCGCCGCCGTGCCCCATCGAGGAGCACCGCTGGACCATCGCGGCAGCCCGCCTGATGCTTCCTCCGGAGATCCATCTGCAGGCACCACCGAACCTGGCGGACGACTTCGGGGGGCTGCTCGACGCGGGGATCGACGACTGGGGCGGGGTCTCGCCGGTGACGGTCGACCATGTGAACCCCGAGCGCGCCTGGCCGAGCCTCGAACGCCTCCGAGCGGTGGCAGAGGCCCGCGGCCACACACTTGCGCCGCGCCTCGCGGTGTACCCCGAGTTCGCCCGCGACCCCGAGCGCTGGCTGGAGGCCACCGTTCGTTTCGCGGTCCTCGACCGCTCGGACGGCGAGGGCCTCGGACGTGACGACCCGGGCGCGGTCTTCCCGGAGAAGGTGGCGGCGACGCGACCCGTGGGCGACGACGTCGAGGTCGTCCTCGCCGGCGAGCGCTCGACCGCCTGGTACTCCGGTGCGCCCGGCGCGCCGCCAGTGCTCGTTCCTGCAGGAGGCCGTGCGTCGGGCCCGGTTCGCGAGGTGCTGGACGGCGTGCGGCTCGGCCAGGAGCCCGACGCCGAGGAGCTCGTCACCCTCTTCTCGGCGCGAGGCCCGGAGGTCGCGGCGGTGGCCGAGTGCGCGGACAGCCTGCGACGCGACGCCGTCGGCGAGGTGGTCAGCTTCGTGCACAACCGGAACATCAACTACACGAACATCTGCACCTTCAAGTGCCGCTTCTGCGGGTTCTCCAAGGGCCCGCTCTCGCTCAACCTGCGCGGGGCCCCCTACCTGCTCGGCTTGGAGGAGATCGTGGCCCGAGCCCGCGGAGCCGCCGAGCGGGGAGCGACCGAGGTCACCCTGCAAGGCGGCATCCACCCCGACTTCGACGGCGACTACTACGTCGAGGTCTGCAAGGCGATCGTCGACGCCGTGCCAGGGATCCACGTGCACGGCTTCAGCGCCCTCGAGGTCACCGAGGGCGCCCGCCGCCTCGGCGAGCCGCTCGCCGACTACCTCCGCCGGCTCGCCGACGCGGGGCTTCGCTCGCTTCCCGGCACCGCCGCGGAGATCCTCGACGACGAGATCCGTCGGCAGGTCTGCCCGGACAAGATCACGACGGAGGAGTGGCTCTTCACGCACGAGACGGCGCATCAAGTCGGGCTTCGCTCGAACGTCACGATCATGCACGGCAGCGTCGAGGGGCCCGTCCACTGGGCGCGCCACCTCGTCCGGACCCGCGAGCTGCAGCGGCGGACGGGAGGCTTCACCGAGTTCGTGCCGCTGCCCTTCGTCCACATGGCCGCCCCCCTCTACCTGCAACGGCGGTCGCGGCGCGGTCCGACGTTTCGCGAGGTGCTCCTCATGCACGCGATCGGCCGCATCGCCTACCGGGGCCTCATCGACAACGTCCAGGCGAGCTGGGTGAAGATCGGCACCGATGGCGTCCGCCAGCTCCTTCAGGCGGGCGTGAACGACCTCGGCGGCACCTTGATGGAGGAGAACATCAGCCGCGCCGCCGGAGCGAGCCACGGTCAGGGCCTCGAGCGCGAGGACTTCGAAGCGCTCCTCGCCCCGCTCGGTCGCCCCCTTCGCCAGCGCAGCACGCTCTACCAGATGGTGTCCTGAGCGGTGGTACGTGCCTGCTCGGCAGGTGCGCGCGCAACGGCCGGTGCGGGTGCCGAGGGCCACCTGCGCGCCGACGCCTCGTCCCCCGATGACCGCGTCGAAGAGGCCCCGTGAACCTGCAGACCGCACCGATCGAGGACGCGATCGCCGCGATCGGACGGGGCGAGATCGTGGTCGTCGTGGACGAGAGGGACCGGCAGAACGACGGCAGACTCATCCTCGCGGCGGACGCCGTGACCCACGAGAAGATCGCGTTCCTCGTCCGGCACACCTCCGGGCTGATCTGCAGCGCGATCACAGAGAGGCGCGCCGACGAGCTGGAGCTGCCTCTCATGGTGGCGCGCAGCACCGAGTCCCAGCGGACGGCGTCTGCGATCACGGTCGACGCGGTCGCGGGCACGACGACGGGCATCTCCGCTCACGACCGCGCGGCGACGATCCGCAGCCTCGCCGATCCGGCAACCCGGGCGGTCGACCTCGCCCGCCCGGGCCACGTCCAGCTGCTGCGTGCCGCCGACGGCGGCGTGCTGCGCCGCGCCGGCCACACCGAGGCGGCGGTCGACCTCGCCCGTCTCGCCGGCCGCGAGCCGGCCGGCGTGCTCGCCGAGGTGGTGAGCGCCGACGGGCGGTCGATGGCGAGGGGCGCAGAGCTCGAGGCCTTCGCTTCGGACCACGGCCTGATGCTCGTCACGATCGCCGACCTCATCGCCTACCGCCGCCGGCGCGAGACCCTCGTGCATCAGGTGGCAAAGGCGCTCCTCCCGACGCGAGCCGGCGAGTTCACCTGCTACGCGTACGAGGCCGTCCTCGACCACGAGACCCACCTGGCGTTCGTCATGGGCGAGCCGAGCGCGCAGAAGAGCACGCTCGTGCGCGTGCACTCGGAATGCCTGACCGGTGACGTGCTCAGGTCACTGCGCTGTGACTGCGGGGAGCAGCTCGAGCAGGCGATGGCACAGGTCGCGCACGCCGGAGCCGGCGTGGTGGTCTACCTCCGAGGTCACGAAGGCCGCGGGATCGGGATCGTGCACAAGCTGCGCGCCTACGCCCTCCAGGACCGGGGGTTCGACACCGTGGACGCGAACGTCGCGCTCGGGCTGCCGATCGACGGCCGCGACTACGGCGTCGCTGCCCAGATCCTCCTCGATCTCGGCGTGCGAAGGATGCGGCTGTTGACGAACAACCCCGCAAAACGAGACGGCCTCGATGGCTTCGGCCTCGAGATCACCGGGCGGGTCCCGCTCGAGACGCGCCCGACGAGGGAGAACCTGAGCTACCTCAACACGAAGCGGGTCCGCCTCGGCCATCTCCTCAACGATCCCGCGCTCAGAGCACCGACCGGCGCTGCGCGCGGGCGTCCGCCAGGGTCTCGCGCGATCCCCGCCGTTGACAGCCTCGGGTTCGCGTCCGAGACTGGTGGCCTACGAGGCCGCGACCGAGGAGGGAGGGCGTCATGACGGACCACCTCCGGGTCTCGGACGCCGAGCGTCGCGAAGCGAGCGAGCTGCTCTCCCGCCATTTCGTGGACGGCCGGCTCGATCAGGAGGAGCTGGACGAGCGCATCGGCGGGGTGATGCGCTCCAGGACTCGCGGGGACCTCGGCCGCCTCTTCGCAGACCTGCCCCCGCTCGCCGCTGTGACGGCGCCGGCGCTGCGACCGCATCGGGGCGCACGCCTGCTGGTCGCCGTCGCCGTGGTCCTTGCGCTGCTCGTGCCGGCGTCGCTCCTCGCCCGTGGCCAGGCGGTGCAGGCACACCGCCCGATGCAGGCGAGGCTGCTTCCCTTTGTGCGTGTCGCCCCTCGAGTCGCCGGACCGGCTGCCCGGGCCGGCATGCCGGTCCTGCCGCGGCCGAGCACCTCGCGCTGAGCCGGGCACGGCTCCCTGGCGGCCCGGAGCGCCCCCGGCGGCGACCGCCTCGGACATGGCGAGCGCCACCACGCCCAGCTCGCCCTGATCGCCTACGAGGCCGGGATCGTCCGGCCGCGCTGAGGCGCCGGACCCGGTGGCCGGCCGGCGTCGGGGCGCGGGCTCGTCAAGCCCTCGCCGGCGCTCGAATCCCCTGACCTCAGCTCCTCGAACATCGCCGCCAGCTCCGGCCCGTAGGTCTCGAGCTTCACCGGGCCGATGCCCGGTATCGCCGCCAGACCGGAGTCACCCGTCGGCAGCGCCGCGGCGAGGGCCGCCAGCGTCCTGTCGTCGAAGACGGTGTAGGCAGGACGTCCCGAGGACCGCGCTCGTGCGGACCGCCAGGCCCTCAACCGCTCGGCCGCCTCGGCGCAGGCCGGGTGCCCGAGCACGACGGTGGCGCCCCGGTGGCTGACGCTCGAGCCGAACCTGACCGTGACGAAGGCCCGGCCGCCGGAGACGACGGCTCTTGCTCCGTCGGCGCCGACCTCGACGACCTCGTACTCGTGCCCCTGGCGGACGATGCGCAGCCCGACGGTCGCCGGGACGGTCTCGGCGGCAGGCGCCGGGGCGGCGACGCCGGACGCCGCGGTCCCGCGGCGGCCGCGTCCCGGCACCGGACCGCCCCCCCGAGCGCCGGCCGGCTGGCCGATCGCGCCTCGATCCGCCGGACCTGCCCGCCTCCGGACCGGTGCCACCTGTTGCACCGGCGCCCGCCCGTCCATCTCCGCGACGAAGGGCGACGCCGGTTCGCCGGTCACCACGGTGACGCTCTCGAGGCAGCGCGTGAGCGCCACGTGGAAGACCCGCCGCTCCTCCTCCAGGTCCGAGGCCCGCCCGTGCGGCAGCAGTCCCGACGTCGCGTGGTGGACCACGACGTGTGGCCACTCCTGACCCTTGACCGCGTGCACGGACGCCAGCGTCACGCCGGCTTCGTCGGCCGGAGCGGCGAGATGCTCGCCCAGCCACTCGCCGAAGCACGCCGGGTCCGGCTCGAGATCGGCCAGCTCGGTAAGCGCAGCGAGGTCGTCGGCATGCGCCGCTATCGCCCCGTGGCTCCAACGGTCGAGCGCATCGGCGCTGGCATCGAGCCCTCCGTCGCCGACCCGAGACCGGACAACCGCCAGCACCGAGGCGGTGGAGGCCCCGCGCCTGCTCGCGGCCCTCCGGACCGCGACGACATCGGCCTCGAGGTCTCGCACCTTTGCCGCCTCCCTCCCGCTGCCCTTGCCGTCGAGCCAGCCCGCAAGGCCGGACAGCCCGTCCGTCGACCGGTTCCTCGCCACGAGGTCGAGGAGCGACTGGCTCATGCCTCGTCTCGGTCGGCGGGCCGCCTCTCGCAGGGAGTGTCCAGGCAAGGCGCCCTCCGGCGCGACGGCGACCGCGAGCCAGGAGAGCGCGGCCCGCACCGCGCCACGCCGCAGGAAACGGTCGTCCGCCGCGCGGTTGACCGGCACGCCCGAGTGGCGGAGCAGGACGTGCACGGGAACGAGGGAGGCGTTGACCCGTGCCAGGACGGCGACGTCGGCGGGCCTGGCGCCGGCGCTCAGCAGCTCGGTCACTCTCGCCACCGCGGACGCCGCCGGCCGGTCGCCGCCGGCCCGCACCTCCAATGCAGCGTCGCCTCCCGCCTTGGACGCCCGGACCGCCTTGTCCACCCTCAGCACATTCCGGGAGAGGAGATTGCTCGCCGCGCCCACCACGGGCGCCGGGCAGCGGTAGTTGACCTCGAGGCGATGGTCGGCCGAGCCGGGGAACCAGCGCTGGAAGTCGACCAGCCACCTCGGCGTGGCGCCCGCGTAGCCGTAGATCGTCTGGTCGTCGTCGCCGACGGCGAACACGGCGCCCGCCGGACCCGACAGCAGGCGGACCAGGAGCATGTGGGCGGGCGTAAGGTCCTGGAACTCGTCGACGAGGAGCACGCGGGCAAAGCGCTGGCTGCGCCTGCGAAAGGTCGGGTCGGCGAGGAGGCGCTCGATCGCAGCGGTGACCTGCTCGTCGAAATCGGCCGCGCCGCGCTCCCGGAGCTGCTCCCGGTAGGCACCTGCGACGCGTCCGAGGTCGGAGACGTCGCCGACCTCCTCTTCCACCTCCTCCGGCCGCGCGAGCCCGAGCCTGACCCGGCTCAGCGCCTCGAGCCATGGCGCGACCGGGTCGGTCTCCGCACGGCGGGGGAACGCGACGAGGCCGGCGAGGACGCGCCGCACCTCCGGTTCCTCGATCGTCGCCCCCCTGCCGCAGAGCCTGAGGGAGAGCGCGTTGAGCGTCCGGACCCGGAGGGACGGCAGGTCCCCCAAGCGGGAGCGCATCTCCTCGGCTGCTCGCACGTTGTAGGCGACGAGCGCCATCGCCTCCGCCGGCACGCCCCATCCGGCACGCAGCACGCGGGCCCGTTCGGTCAGCACCCTGGTCTTTCCCGACCCGGCCGGGGCGATCACCCGGGCGGCAGCCCGCGGCTCGCCGACGGCGGCGAGCTGGTCCGTCGCCAGCCGCACGCCGCTCGGCGCAGGGTCCCCCAAAGGAGTCAGCGAAGCGTGCTCGAGCCCGACGCGATGCACCGTCGCCAACCCGGTCCGGCCGGCCAGGCAGGCGTCCAGCGGCCCACCGTCGCAGATCGCCGGTCGCCCGCCGGGCAGGACGACGTCCGCTCGACCGGAGCGGTCGAGCGACGCGCCCAGCGCCACGGCCTGGTCCGCCCAGTGGTAGCGGGAGGCACCCGCTCGGGCGTCGACGGAGTTGGCCCAGACGGCGTGGTGGAGCCGCTCGGCCACGAGGTCGAGACTGGTCCCCCACTCCCACGGCTGGAGCCCGGTGATCGACTCGCCGGGCGGCTTGTCCGGGCGGTCGAGCCCAATGCCCGGCGAGAGCTCGACGACCACGCACCTCCGGGCCCGCCACGCCGCGCCGAGGGCGTCTGCGACGCCCGCGTCGACCTTGGCCACCCGCAGCCGCTCGCACCCGTCCCAGGGCGCCGGCGTCGGCTGGCCGGGCAGGACCACGACCGATCGACCCACGAGGCGATGATCGGGCACGAGTCCATCTTGGTCGAGGTCTCGTCGGTCAGAGGGATCGGAGCCGGGCGTCGCAGCTCGGTGCCGGCGACCGGCGGTCGCTGACCGGACGTCAAGCGCACCTCTCCCGACGGGGGATCGTGGCGGGCGCGCTCGCGATCGCTCACGATTCGACCCCGGGCCGGACGCCGCGTCGGACGACCAGCCAGTCCCACGACCCGTCGAGCTCGTGCCCGACGACGAGGTCGGCGATCCGGTAGCGACCCGGACGGCCGGCCACGAACGAGAAGTGAGCCGTCTGGCCGAAGCCGAGCCCGTGCCGAGCGTCCGGCACCGAGGCGCCGGGGAACGCCGGAGGCGCCCCGTAGGGGGAGAGCGGGCGGTCCTCGACGACGGCGCAGGAGTGGGTGAGAACGGTCGACCGGTTCACGCACGCGACGTCCACCCGCCAGCCGACGGGGACGACGACCGTGAGCCTGCCCTGCGCGTAGCCGTCGAAGTTGAACCCGGCGTCTGCGCCGGTCTCGCCGGCGAGCAGGCGGAGCTCGACGCCGCGCCGAGCCGGATCGGCGACGAGGATCCTGCTCGCCGCAAGGGGGCCGGCGACGCGCGAGCACGACGCGAGCGCGAGCGCGCCACCCGCGAGCGCGAGCGCACGACGGGTCGCGCGAGCTCGCGGAGACGACACGTAACCGACCATAGCGACCGGTAGCATGCGACTGCACTCGTAGACTGCCCTGTAGATCACGGGCAAGTCGTCAGGGAGATCCGGTGCCGAAGCCGGTCGAGGGGACGAGCAGGTATGTGCCCGGGATCGACGGGCTGCGCGCCATCGCGGTGCTCGCCGTCATCGTCTACCACCTGAGCACGGGGTGGCTGCCGGGCGGGTTGCTCGGCGTCGGCGTCTTCTTTGTCATCTCCGGCTCCCTCATCACCGACCTGCTCGTGGCGGAGCGGCGGCGTGCCGGGGGGATCGCCCTCCGCCGGTTCTGGGGGCGGAGGGCGCGAAGGCTCCTGCCGGCGCTCTTCCTCATGCTCTTCGTCGTGGTCGGCTGGGTCACCCTCGTCGACCCGAGCCGGCTCCCCGATCTGCGGAGCGACCTTCCCGCGGCGGTCTTCTACTACTCGAACTGGTGGTACGTCTTCCACCACGTCTCGTACTTCGCCAAGTTCGGGCCGCCGTCGCCGCTCGGCCATCTCTGGTCGCTCGCCGTGGAGGAGCAGTTCTACCTCATCTGGCCGCTCGTCCTGATCGCGATCCTCCGGCTCGTCCGCTCCCACCGGGCCCGGATCGCCGTCGTGCTCGCCGCGGCGTGCGCGTCGGCGGTCGAGATGGGACTGCTGTACTCGCCCGGGGCCGACCCGACGCGCGTGTACGACAGCACCGACACCCGCGCCTTCGGCCTCCTGATCGGTGCCGCGCTCGCCCTGGCGTGGCCGCGCAGCCGCGTCATCCACCCGATCGACAAGAGCGCGCGGCGGATCCTCGAGGCCGTCGGCGGTCTCGCGCTCGCCGGCATCATCGTCATGTACGCCGTCACCGGCGAGTACGACACGTTTCTCTACCGCGGCGGGATGGTGCTGCTCTCGGTGCTCACCGCGATCGTGATCGCCGTCGTGGTCCATCCCGGCGCGCGCCTCCGCAGCGTCCTCGGCTGGGGCCCCCTGCGCTGGATCGGCGAGCGCTCCTACGGCATCTACCTGTGGCATTACCCGGTGATCGTCCTCACGACGCCCCTCTACGCCAAGACGAACGCGCTGCGTGTGGTGCTCCAGGTCGGCACCAGCATCCTGCTCGCGGCGCTCTCCTGGCATTTCGTCGAGGAGCCGATCCGCCACGGCGCGCTCGGCCGGCTCGTCACGCGGGTGCGCGCACGGGAGTGGACGCTGCCCAAGCTGCCGCCCGTCGGCTGGGCCGTCGTCGCCGCCGCCGCGGCCAACTGCGTCGTCGTCACCGCAGGCCTCGCCGACCTCTTCCCCGCTCCCGCCGCCGAGCCGGCCTCCCAGGTCACGACGATCGTGCCGCCGGCAAGCACGCTGCCGCCGTCCTCGACGACCAGCCCGTCCTCGACGAAGGCGCCCCCGACCACGACGAGCAGCGGGGGCGCGTCGCACGTGTCGATCCCCGCCCGAGGGCCGGTGCCCTACCCGGGAGGCTCGAGCTCGCCGGGTGGCGGAGCCGGCGGCGGGACGGCTCCGCTGGGCACGACCCCGACGACCACCACCAAGCCTCCACCTCCGGGAGACGAGGTGACCGCGATCGGGGACTCGCTGATGATCGACGCCACGCCGTACCTGGAGCACCTGCTCCCAGGGATCGCCATCGACGGCAAGGTCGGCCAGCAGCTCTGGCAGGTCGCGGAGGCGATGCCGCAGCTCAAGGCCGAGGGGATGATCCGCAAGCGTGTCATCATCGAGCTCGGGACGAACGGTCCCTACACGGCGACCCAGCTCGTCGACCTGCTTCGCTCTCTCGGCCCCACCACGCGGATCGTCCTCGTGAACGCCCGCGTCCCGGACCCATGGGAGCAGGAGGTCAACGAGACCATCGCGCAGGTCGCGAAGACCTTCCCGCACACGACGATGGTCGACTGGTACGCGCTGAGCGCCGACCACCTCGGCTGGTTCTACCCGGACGGGGTCCACCTGAACCCCGAAGGGGCGAGCTACTACGCCTCGCTGATGGCTCGGGCCGTCGAGTCCGGCTGACCGTTCCCGCTCGCGCGAGGGGCTGCGTGCGCGACAGGTCGCTCGTGGCATGCGGCCGCATAGGCTCGGTGCGTGAGCACCGGTGCAAACGTCCCCTCGAAGCGCGCGCCTGGCGCGCGCACCTACCGCCAGGTCCGCTACGAGCGGCCCGACGGCGCGACCGTGATCCATCTCGTCCGGCACGGCGAGTCGGCCGTGCACGACCCGGCACGGCCGTTCCCGCTGCTCGAAGGGCGCGGCGACCCGGAGCTCGCGCCCGACGGCCGTGCCCAGGCCGAGGCCCTGGCCAAGCGGTTCGGCGACCTCGCGATCGACGCCATCTACGTCACGCCCCTCAGGCGCACGGCCGAGACGGCGGCGCCCCTCGTCAAGCGGGTGGGGCTCGTGCCGATCGTCGAGCCCGACCTCGTCGAGGTGCACATGGGCGAATGGGAGGGCGGCCTCTACCGCCTACGCATGGCGGCCCGCGACCCGATCGCGCTGCGGGTGCTCGAGCGCGAGCGCTGGGACGCCGTCCCCGGCGCCGAGTCGAACGAGTCGCTGACGAAGCGGACGACGGCCGCGCTGGCGCGCATCGCCGTGGACCACCCCGGCGGGACGGTCGTCGCCGTCTCGCACGCCGCGGCGATCGCAGCGGTGCTCGCCGCGGCGACGGGCTCGCGACCGTTCGCCTTCGTGTCGGTCGACAACGCCTCGGTCTCGACGCTCGTCGTCGACGCCGAGCGCTCGGTGCTCCGGTGCTTCAACGACACCGCGCACCTCGAGCGCCTTCCCGGCGGCGCCCGCAGGTGACGACCGTCGCCCGGGGCTAGGCGCCCTGCCCACCGCCCGGCGCACCCTTCTCGACGGCTCCGGGGCTCCCGGGCGCGCCGTGCCCCGCGGCGCCCGTGCTGTCCGGGACGCCCCGCGCCGCGGGGCCGCGGCCGGCGCCGTCGGCGAGGGGGAGCTAGACGACGAAGGTGGCGCCGCGGCCGGGCGCCGTCTCGACCCGCGCCCGCCCCCCGTGGGCCTCGGCGATCGACCTCACGATCGAGAGCCCCAGGCCGGTGCCGCCACTCTCGCGCGAGCGTGACGGGTCGGCCCGGTAGAAGCGCTCGAAGATCCGTGCCGCGTGCTCGGGCGAGAGGCCCGGGCCCTCGTCGTGCACGGCGAGGACGGCGAGCGAGCCGTAGGCGGCGACACGCACCGCGATCGGGGTGCCCGGCGGCGTGTGGCGCAGGGCGTTCTGGACGAGGTTCGTCGCGACCTGACGAAGACGCTGCTCATCCCCGGTGATGACGACCGCCTTGGCCGCATCGAGGGTGATCTCGCGCTCGGGTGCGACCACCTGGGCGTCGGCAGCCGCGTCGGTCGCGACGGCGGCGAGGTCGACGGGGGCGAGGTCGAGCGGCCGACCCTGATCGAGCCGCGCGAGGAGCAGCAGGTCGTCGACGAGCACGCCCATCCGGATCGACTCGTCCTCGATCCTCCGCATCGCGAGTGCGAGGTCGTCCGGCCGCGCCGAGGCTCCACGGCGGAACAGCTCGGAGTAGCCGCGAATCGAGGTCACCGGCGTCCGCAGCTCGTGCGAGGCGTCGGCGAGGAACTGCCTCAGGCGACGCTCCGACGCCTGCTGCTCGGCAAAGGCGTGCTCGATCTGGCCGAGCATGGCGTTGAGCGACGCCCCGAGCCGGCCGACCTCGGTGCCCGGCTCGTCGCGTGCCACCCGGCGGGAGAGGTCGCCGGCGGCGATCGCTTCCGCCGTCTGCTCGATCTCGGCGAGGGGACGCATGCCGAGCCGGACGACGAAGTAGCCGAGGCCCGCGAGGAGGACGAGGACGCCGAGGGACGCGGCGAGCTCGATGAGCACGAGCCGGTTGAGCACGGCGTTCGAGTCCGCGAGGGGGATGCCGACGACGGCGACCGACGACGGCGTCGTCGGCAGCGACACCGAGATCACCCGGTACTGGAAGGCGTTGTCGCCGGCGGCAGGCACGGTGAGGTGGCGGACGGCGAGCGTGCCGTACGGCGTGCTGACCTGCCGGGAGCTTCGCTGGGTCCAGGCGACGACGTCGGTCGGGACGTGCGGCCGCGGCGCGAGCGCGGCGTTCTCCTGGAAGGTCTGGGTGTACACCTGCCCGTCGGCGAGGACGATCGCCCCGTAGGTCCCTCGCGGCGTGTCCTGGCGGAAGGCGAGCGACCCGGCGAAGCCTGGCCCGAAGAAGGCGGGGCTGCCGGTGAGCTGGTCGTAGACCTGCCGAAGGAAGGGGCGCAGCGAGATCGCGAGCTGCTGGTCGACCTGGCCGGTGAGGAACGTCTGGACCTGGCCGTAGACGACGACGCCGGCGACGACGAGGCCGACGGCGGTGAGCACGACGACGCCGAAGAGCAGCCGGGCGCGCAGCGAGAGCTGCCGCGACGCACGACCTGCCCAGCGCGCCGCCCCGCGGAGCGCCTGGAGCGCCCGCATGCGGGCTCCGCTCAGGTGCTCACCGGAAGACGCATGCTGTAGCCGGCGCCCCGGAGCGTGTGGATGAGCGGCGGGCCGAGGGTGTCGATCTTCTTGCGCAGGTAGCTGATGTAGGTCTCGACGACGTTGGCGTCGCCGTCGAAGTCGTACTCCCAGACGTGGTCGAGGATCTGCGCCTTCGACAGGACCCGGCGCGGGTTGAGCATGAGGTAGCGCAGGAGCTTGAACTCCGTCGGTGTCAGCTCGACCGGGGTCGAGCCGCGGAACACCTCTCGCGTCTCCTCGTCAAGCTCGAGGTCGGCGAAGACGAGCCGGGAGGACGTCTCAGGGCCGTCCTGGACGCGGCGGAGCACGGCGCGCACCCGGGCGAGGAGCTCGGCGAGGGAGAAGGGCTTGGTCACGTAGTCGTCGCCGCCAAGCGTCAGCCCGCGGACCTTGTCCTCCGTCGCGTCGCGCGCCGTGAGGAACAGGATCGGGACTCGCCGCCCTTCCTGGCGCAGGCGCCGGGCGACCTCGAAGCCGTCCAGGTCGGGGAGCATGACGTCGAGGAGGACGAGGTGCGGGCGTTGTCGCACGACCTGCTCGAGCGCCGCCCGGCCGCTGCCGGCCGTGTCGACCTCGAAGCCCTCGTAGCGCAGGGCCGTCGCGACGAGATCGGTGATGTTGGGCTCGTCGTCGACGACGAGCACCCTGCTCGGCGTATCGCTCACCGCGCGATCATGCACAGCTCTTCTGTGAGCCTGCTGTGAAGCTGCTGGCGAAGCGCCGGGGACCCGTCCGCCGCGCGGGCTCAGACACGTGCCATGTTGGCAAAGCGGGCGTAGTGGCTGACGAAGGCGAGCTTGGCCGCACCCGTCGGGCCGTTGCGGTGCTTGGCGATGAGGATCTCCGCGGAGCCCTGGTCGGTCGACTCCGGGTTGTAGATCTCGTCGCGGTAGATGAACATCACGACGTCGGCGTCCTGCTCGATGGCGCCGCTCTCGCGGAGGTCGGCGAGCATCGGGCGCTTGTCGGCACGGCTCTCGAGCGATCGGGAGAGCTGGCTGAGGGCGAGGACGGGCAGCTCGAGCTCGCGGGCGAGGATCTTCAGGCCTCGGCTGATCTCGGAGATCTCGACCTGGCGGTTCTCGGCGCTGCTCCGGCCGGTCATCAGCTGGAGGTAGTCGACGACGACGAGGCCGAGACCCGCTCGCGCCTTCATCCGGCGCGCCTTGGCCCTGATGTCCATCACGGTCACGTTCGGGTTGTCGTCGATGAAGAGCGGCGAATTGCCGAGGCGCCCGATCGCGTTCCCGATCTTGGTCCAGTCGGCCTCGACGAGCCGGCCGTTGCGCATGCGGGTCGCGTCGACGCGCGCCTCGGCGCAGAGGATGCGCTGCGCGATCTCGAGGTGGCTCATCTCCAGCGAGAAGAACAGCGTCGGGATCTCCTGGAGCGCGGCATTCGCCGCGATGCCGAGCGCGAAGGCGGTCTTGCCCATCGACGGGCGGGCACCTACGACAACGAGATTGGACGGCTGGAGGCCGGAGAGCTTCTCGTCGAGCTCGTGGTAGCCGGTCGGGACGCCGGTGATCGACTGGTCGCGGCCGTAGAGCTCCTCCAGGCGGTCGAGGCTCTGGCTGAGCAGCTCGTGCAGCGGCGCGACGCTGTCGGCGCCGCGCCGCTGGGCGACCTCGAAGACGAGGGTCTCGGCGCGGTCGAGGGCGTCGGCGACGTCGGCGGGGAGCCCGTAGCCGATCTCCGCGATCTCCTGGGCGGCGGCGATCAGCCGTCGCAGGAGGGCGTGCTCTTCGACGATGCGCGCGTAGCGGGCGGCGCTGGAGATCGCCGGGGTGCTCGCCTGGAGGGCGACGAGCGTCGCCGTCCCCCCGACCTCCTCGAGCAGCTCCGTGCGCCGCAGCTCCTCGGCGACGCTGACGGCGTCTGCCGGCTCGCCCCGGGCGTAGAGCGAGACGATCGAGGAGAAGACGTGCCCGTGCGAGGGCCGGTAGAAGTCCGCCGCGCCGCACCGCTCGATGGCGACGGCGGTCGCGTCCTTTGAGACGAGCATCGCGCCGAGGAGCGACTCCTCGGCGTCGAGGTTGTGCGGCGGGACGCGCGCGCCGGAGATCGGCGCCTCGGCATGGCGCGTCCGGCGTCGGGACTCGTCGAGCGGCTGGAGCATCGCGCCGCTCACCCTGCCGCCTTCACGCTCTGGGCATCCAGGGGTACGCCTTGGGGAATTGCCCGGCCGTCGCTGTGCACGAACCGGGGATGAGCACGGCCGGCCTGTGGGTAGGACGTGCGCCACCAACGACGGTCCAGCTGGTACCGGTCCACGGGGCGATCCTGCCACCGGGGTGTATCGGTGCCCGAGGCGCAGCCCGCGGGAGATGGGGCTACTGCGCGACGATCTCGATCGTCAGGTGGAACTGGACGTCCGGGTGGAGCCTGACGCCCACCTCGTGGGTCCCGAGCGACTTGAGCGGCTCGTGGTCGAGGAGCCGGTGCCGGTCGAGCTCGACGCCCGCCTGCCGCGCCACCGCCTCGACGACGTCGCTCGAGGTCACCGATCCGAACAGGCGCCCATCGCGCCCGGATCGTGCCGGGATGGTGAAGACCATCGGCACGAGCCGCTGAGCGATCGACTCGGCCGCCTCACGCTCGCGCGCGTCGCGAACGTCGCGCCCGCGGCGCATCGCCGCCGCCTGGCTCGTCACGCCGGACGACGCGATGATCGCCCTACCGGTCGGGACAAGGAAGTTGCGCGCATGCCCGTCGGCGACCTCGACGACGTCGCCGCGCTTGCCGAGCCCGGACAGGTCCTCCCTGAGCACGACCTTCACCGGCCGGCCCCCGATGGCGCCGCGCCGGCACGGACCGCCTCGGCCCCCTCCTCTGGCATCTCTCCGTCGCCGGCACGCTCGACCGCTCCCTCGTCGCCCGCGGCAGCACCCTGCGCCCGCTCGCCGGTGCGCTGCGTCCCGTCCCGCCCGGCGGGCTCGCGCGCCTCACGTCCGTCGCGGCCGCCTCCGTCCCGCCCGCGTCCGCCGCGCGCCCCTGGGCGCTCGGTCGTCGTCCGCTGCGTGTAGGGGAGCAGCGCGAGCTCGCGGGACGTCTTGATCGCCACCGCGACCGCCCGCTGGTGCTGGGCGCAATTGCCCGAGACGCGCCGCGCGCGGATCTTGCCTCGATCGGACATGAACTTCCTCAGCAGGCTCACGTCCTTGTAGTCGACGTACGCGATGCTCTCCTTGCAGAACACGCACACCTTCTTCTTGGCGCGGCGAGTGCTGTCCTTGGCGGTGCGCCGGCTCGAGCGTTCGCGGTCGTTGCTCCGTGCCATCTAGAAAGGCTCCTCGTCCTCTGCGTATCCGGCGTCGCCGCCGGAGCGGCTCGCCGCGCGGGCCGGCGGCGTGCTCGAGCTGTCGCCCGCCGGGCCGCGCCGCTCGTTCTTCACGACCTGCGCCGTCGCCCAGCGTAGGCTCGGGCCGACCTCGTCGGCGATGACCTCGACGCGCGAGCGCTTCTCCCCTTCGGGTGTCTCCCAGCTCCGCTGCTCCAGGCGCCCGGAGACGATCACCCTGGCGCCGCGGGTGACGCTCTCGCTCACGTTCTCGGCCATCTCCCTCCAGCAGACGACGTCGAAGAACG
>DAHVLW010000266.1:0-3059 GCA_027320205.1 Acidimicrobiaceae bacterium | reverse complement strand
GCGCCCTGGGCCATCTTGATCTGGATGTCGGTGGCGCTGGCAAGATATTCGCTGGTGACACCGAAGCGGCCTGACGCCACCTGCTTAATTGCCGATTTGCGTGAGTCGCCGTTCGCGTCGGGAATGAAGCGCTCGGGGTCCTCGCCCCCCTCGCCGGTGTTCGACTTCGCGCCGAGGCGGTTCATCGCGACGGCGAGGGTCTCGTGGGCCTCGGCGGAGATCGAGCCGTAGGACATCGCGCCGGTGGCGAAGCGCTTCACGATCGCCGACGCCGGCTCGACCTCCTCGATCGGCACCGCCGGGCGGACGGCGTCCTCGCCCGTCCGCAGGCGCAGCAGGCCCCGCAGGGTGGCGAGCTGCTCGGACTGGTCGTCGACGAGGCGCGTGTACTCCTTGAAGATGTCGTAGCGCCGGGCGCGGGTGGCGTGCTGCAGCTTGAACACCGTCTTCGGGTTGAACAGGTGGTGCTCCCCCTCCCGGCGCCACTGGTACTCGCCCCCGACGGCGATCTCTCGATGCGCGAGCTCGCTCTCGCGCTCCGCCCAGGCGAGGTGGTGCCTCGCGGCCACCTCGGCCGCCAGGGCGTCGAGGTCCGAGCCGCCGACCTTGGACGAGGTGCCGGTGAAGTACCGGTCGACGACCCCCGGGGCGAGCCCGACGGCCTCGAAGACCTGGGCGCCGGTGTACGAGGCGATCGTCGAGATCCCCATCTTCGACATCACCTTGAGCACGCCCTTGCCGGCCGCGTGGACGTAGTTGTGCACGGCGCGCCGAGCCGTCAAGTCGCCGAGCTTCCCGCTCCTCGCCATCTCCGCCACGACGTCGAGCGCGAGGTAGGGATTGACGGCCGCCGCGCCGTAGCCGACGAGGAGCGCCATGTGGTGGACCTCTCGGGCCTCGCCGGTCTCGACGACGAGGCCGGTGCGCGTCCGCGCCCGCTCGCGGACGAGGTGGTGGTGGACCGCCGCCGTGAGGAGGAGCGAGGGGATCGGCGCGAGCTCACTCGTCGAGTTGCGGTCGGAGAGGACGACGACGTTGGCCCCGCGCTCGATCGCGCCGAGCACTTCCGCACAGACGCGCTCGATCGCCCCGGCGAGCGCTTCGCCTCCCCCGGCGACCGCGTAGAGGCCGTCGATGGCGAAGGCGGAGAACCCGGGCGTCTCGCCGTGCTCGTTGACGTAGATGAGCTTGGCGAGGTCGTCGTTGGCGATGACGGGGAACTCGAGCACGATCTGCCGGCAGGACTCCGGCCCGGGCTCGAGCAGGTTGCGCTCCGGCCCGATCGTCCCCGAGAGCGAGGTGACGAGCTCCTCGCGGATGGCGTCGAGCGGGGGGTTCGTCACCTGGGCGAAGAGCTGGCTGAAGTAGTCGAACAGCAGCCTCGGCCGGGAGGAGAGGACGGCGATCGGGGTGTCGTTGCCCATCGAGCCGATCGGCTCGGCGCCCGCCAGCGCCATCGGGCCGAGGATCAGGCGCTGCTCCTCCTCCGAGTAGCCGAAGAGCCGCTCGTGGCGGACGAGCGAGGAGTGCTGGGGCACGAGCATCTCCCGCGGCGGGAGGTCGCCCATCTGCACGAGGCCCGCTCCGAGCCAGTCGACGTAGGGATGCGCGGCGGCGAGGGCGGCCTTCACCTCGGCGTCGTCGACGATCCTGCCGGCGGCGGTGTCGACGAGGAAGATCTTGCCCGGCTGGAGGCGGCCCTTCTTCACGACCCGTTCGGGCGCGACGTCGAGCACGCCGACCTCGGAGGCGAGGACGACGAGCCCGTCGTCGGTGACCCAGTAGCGGGCCGGGCGCAGCCCGTTGCGGTCGAGCATCGCCCCGACGAGCGTCCCGTCGGAGAAGGCGACCACCGCCGGGCCGTCCCAGGGCTCCATCACGCAGCCGTGGTAGCGGTAGAAGGCGCGGCGGCCCTCGTCCAGCTCGTCGTGGTTCTCCCACGCCTCGGGGATCATCATCAGCATCGCGTGCGGGAGCGAGCGCCCGGCGATGTGCAGCAGCTCCAGCACCTCGTCGAAGGCGGCCGAGTCGCTCGCGCCGTCGGCGACGATCGGGAAGACGCGTGAGATGTCGCCCGGGATGAGGTCGCTTCGGATCAGCGCCTCCCGGGCGCGCATCCAGTTCTTGTTGCCGGCGACGGTGTTGATCTCGCCGTTGTGGGCGATCAGCCGGTAGGGGTGGGCGAGCGGCCAGGAGGGGAAGGTGTTCGTCGAGAAGCGCGAGTGGACGAGGGCGATCCGGCTCTTGCAGCGCTCGTCGGCGAGGTCGGGGAAGAAGTGCCGGAGCTGCTCGGTGGCGAGCATGCCCTTGTAGACGAAGGTGCGGGTCGAGAGCGACGGGAAGTAGCACCCCGGGATCGACCGCTCGGCACGCTTGCGCACGACGAAGGCGAGCCGCTCGAGGACCTCTCCCGACGCGCCGGCGGAGGGCCCGGAGGGATCCGGGGCGAGGAAGAGCTGCGCGAAGCGGGGCGCCACGTGGCGGGCGGCCGGCCCGGCGACCTCGGGCACGACGGGTAGAGCCCGCCAGCCGAGGACGGCGCAGCCCTCCTCCGCGCAGATCGCCTCGGCGGCCGCCCTCGCCTCGGCGGCGGCGCGCTCGTCGGCCGGGAGGAAGGCGATGCCCGAGGCGTAGCGGCCGACCGGCGGCAGCTCGAAGCCCCGGACTGCGGAGCGGAAGAGCTCGTCCGGCATCTGGAGCAGGATCCCGGCGCCGTCGCCGGTCTCCGGGTCTGCCCCGAAGGCGCCACGGTGCGCCAGATGCTCGAGGGCGGTCAGCCCGAGCTCGACCACCGCGTGGCTCGCCGGGCGGGCCATGTCGGCGACGAAGCCGACCCCGCACGCGTCGTGCTCGAAGCGCGCGTCGTACAGGCCCTTGCTGGTCGTTTTCGCCATCGCGTCCCTCGTGTCCTCGCAGCGGTCGGGACGCCGTTGGCCCGTCCCGCGTAGTTTACACCCCGTTCACCGAGCCCCGGGGGGACGACCGGGGCGCCCGCCTCAGCGGGGCGGCGGCGGCTCCTCGCTGCGGACGCCGCCGGTGCTGACGTGCCCGGACCAGCC
>DAHVLW010000264.1:0-1711 GCA_027320205.1 Acidimicrobiaceae bacterium | reverse complement strand
GCTCCTCGCGCTGCGCCTCGCCCGGCCTGACGTCATCGTCGACGTCAACCGGATCGCCGGTCTCGACACGATCAGCGTCGCCGACCACGGCCTCCGTATCGGGGCGCTCGCCCGCCACCGCAGCGTCGAGCGCGACCGTCGCGTCGCCGATGCCTTCCCGCTCGTGGCCGACGCGGCAGCGAAGATCGGCCACGTCGCCATCCGCAACCGCGGGACGGTCGGCGGAAGCCTCGCCCATGCCGATCCTGCCGCCGAATGGCCTGCGCTGTTGCTCGCGCTCGACGGCGAGGTCGAGGTGGCAAGCCCGAGGGGCCGCCGCGAGGTGGCCGCGGAGGAGCTGTTCGACTCCTACCTGACGACGACGCTCCAGCCCGACGAGATGATCTGCGAGGTGCGCCTGTCGCTTCCCGACGGTCGGGTCGGCACGTGCTTCCTCGAACTGGCACGCCGCGAGGGCGACTTCGCGATCGTCGGCGTCGCCGTGGTGCTCGCGCTCGACGCCGGCGCGGTGCGCCACTGCCGGATATCCCTGAGCGGGGTCGGGCCGACGCCGGTGCGGGCGCGCTCGGCAGAGCAGCTGCTCGTCGGCGGGCCGCCGGGCGACGCCCAGGTCGCGGCGGCGGCGCGGTCCGTCGCCGACGAGATCGACCCGCCGGGCGACATCCATGGCTCTCCTGCGTACCGGCGCAAGGTGGCGGGAGTCTTGACCCGGCGGGCGCTCAGCGCCGCGGCGGACCGTGCGAGAAGGGGTGACAGTTGAGCGAGTCGCGTGTCGTGACGGTCGAGGTGAACGGCTCGGCGCACAGCGGTCCGGCCGAGCCGCGTCTCACGCTCGCGGACTTCCTCCGAGAGGTGCTCGGGCTCACCGGCACCCATCTCGGTTGCGAGCACGGCGTATGCGGCGCGTGCACGATCCTGCTCGACGGCCGCACCGTGCGGTCCTGCCTCATGCTCGCCGTGCAGGCGGATGGCCGCTCGATCACGACAGTCGAGGGGCTCGCGGGCACGGACGGCACCCTGCACCCCGTGCAGGAGGCCTTCTCCGAGCGGCACGGCCTGCAGTGCGGCTTCTGCACACCGGGCATGCTCATGTCGGTGGTCGAGCTGCTCGGGGAGTCGCCAGATCCCTCCGCCGAGGAGATCCGCGCGTATCTCTCGGGCAACCTCTGTCGCTGCACCGGCTACCAGCACATCGTCGACGCCGTGCAGCGGGCAGGCGAGCTGGTGCGCGCCAACGCCGGCGCGGGCGGCTCGGGTGCCTAAGCGACCCGCCGTGGAGGATCGAGCGGCACCAGGCGAGGAGCCCGCGGTGCCGACGCGGCCGCATCGCTACGTCGGGCAGCGGATCCGCCGCAAGGAGGACCGCCGCCTCGTCTCGGGGGGCGCACGCTACCTCGCCGACCTCGTGCTGCCCGGGATCCGCCACGTCGCGATCCTGCGCAGCCCCGTCGCCCACGGCCGGATCGTCTCCATCGACGCCTCGGCCGCGCTGGCCATGCCCGGCGTCGACGCGGTCGTCACCGGGGGCGACCTCGCCACGAAGGCCGGCCCCTTCGTCGAGAGCGCCCGCCTCGAGATCTCGCCGGCCCTGATGGCCAAGGTCGCTCCTGAGCTCAAGCCGCTGGGGATGCCGTTGCTCCCCACCGAGCTCGCGCACTACGTCGGGCAGCCGATCGCAGCCGTCGTGGCTTCCAGTCGCTACGTCGCGGAG
>DAHVLW010000262.1:0-2040 GCA_027320205.1 Acidimicrobiaceae bacterium | reverse complement strand
CGACGGCGGCTGCACAGGCGAGGTTCGACGGCGCCGGCGGCGCCCCGCCCTCGAGCTTCACCGTGCCCTGCTCCGTCCCGGCTCGCAGCAACGTCAGGGCCCCGCCGTCCGCGATCACCGCGACGTCGGCGCCGGGGTCCTCGGCGGAGCAGCGCGTCACGGCGCGGCCGGCGGCAGAGAGGCGTCCCGCCAGGGCAGCAAGGCGGGCGTCGTCGACGTTCAGCACACTGAGCTCGGCCCGCTCGGTGATCTCGGCCTTCGCCTCGAGCGTCCGCTCGAGGCTCTTGAACCGCTCGAGGTGCACGGGGCCGATCGCCGTGATCACGGCGATCCGCGGCGGGAGCCATCGGCAGAGGGCGGCGATCTCGCCCGGTCCGTAGGCGCCCATCTCGGCGACGAGCACCTCGGTCCCCGGTGAGAGGAGCTCGTTCACCGTCCGCGCCAGGCCGGCGCGGTTGTTGAAGCTCTTCGGGCTCGCCACGACCGAGAGTCGACCGGAGAGCAGGTGGGCCACGTACTGCTTCGTCGACGTCTTGCCGTACGAGCCGGTCACCGCGACGACCGCCGGCGCGACCTGCTGCAGCCGGTCCGCCGCCGAGTCGACGTAGCGGCGCGCGAGACGTTCCTCGAGCGGGTGGAGGGCGCAAAGGGCGCCGTCGACGAGGGCCGGCAGCATGGCGACGGCGAGCGCCGTCCCGGCGACCGCGCCGGCGAGGCCGCCCGCCGCCGCGGACGCTCCCGCCACGACCCCGCACAGGACGGCGGCCGCGCCTGCGACGGTCACGAGCCGCCGCGTGAACGCCAGCCGCGACGTGCGGCCGCGCACCCCGAGGCCCGGAGGTCCTGCCGCCGCCGCCGCCGCCGTCACCAGGGCGACCGGCGCCACCCACACTGTGGCCACCGCCGCGGCGACCCCCCCCGCCCCCATCGTCGCGGCGAGCGCCGAGACGCCCCACCACCGCAGGGCGAACCGGCTCGTCCCGCCCGGGAGGTAGTGCTCGCGCTGGGCGACACGCAGCCACCGCAGCCCCGCAGGGACCGCGGCGAGAGAGCACGCCGCGAGGGTCGTCGCGTCGAGCGCAGCGGTCACGCTCCTACCTGCGAGCGAGTCGCGAGCAGCGCCTCCCTGAGCCGGCCCGGCGCCTCCGTCGGCAGGAGGTGGCCGACCCCTGGAACGACGATCGGCGCGGCGGCGCCAAGGAGGGCGGCGCCGCGGCGGCCGACTTCGACGGGGGCGACGCGGTCGAGCTCGCCCCAGACGAGCCCGACCGGGCAGGTGATCCGGCCGAGCGCCTCCTCGTAGCGCTCGGAAAGCAGCCGGACGAGCACCGAGCGCATCACGCCCGTGGCCTCCCGGTAGTCGCGCGAGCCGTGGCGCTGTCGGGCTTGCTCGAGTCGTGCCTCGCCGACAAGTCCGAGGCGTGCCATGCGCCGGAGCACCCGGTAGGAGGGCGCGATCCTGCTGCGCGCTCCATCGGGCCGGAAGAGCGGGACGCCGGTGAGGACGAGCCCGGCGACGCGCGCGCCGTGGCGCGCGGCCAGCTCCACCGCCACCCGCCCGCCGAAGGAGTGCCCGAGGACGACGACCTTCTCGCCCATCGCGTCGAGCACCTCGACCACGAGGTCGGCGTACTCGCCCGACCCCCATGCCTCCGGCGGGGGCGGCGTCGCGCCGAATCCCGGCAGGTCGAGAGCGACGGCGTCGAGCGCCGGCGCGCCGTCGCGGGAGCCGAGGACGCCGGCGAAGTCGGCATGCGTCCGGGCCCAGCCGTGCAGGGCGAGCACCCAGGGCGCCCCCTCGCCGTACGCCTCGCCGAACAAGCGCCCGGAAGCGTAGGCCCGCAGCACGGCGCCGACGATAACGCGCCGCCGAGCGCGCGCCCCCCGTGTACCGTCCCCCCGATGAGTAGCCCTATGTCAACCCCCGGCGCTGACGAGCGCCAGATGGGCACCGTGAAGCGCCGGGTCGTAGGGGGCGCGGTCCTGCCAGCAGCGCCAGATGACCTGCGCCCAGGAGCGGGCGAGGATCCGCTCGGCGTG